>PNOQ01000016.1 GCA_013824915.1 Nanoarchaeum sp.
ACACAATTTTTATATGAAGGTTTATTAAAAGGTGAACCTGTAGCATATATTACTTTTGAAGTTATAAAAGAGAAATTCTATGAAAACATGAAAATGTTTGGATGGGATTTAGAAAAGTACGAAAAAGAAGGGTTATTCACTTTTTTAGTTTATTCACCAGAACAAATTAAACATATTCTTTTAGAGGGGGGTGGTACTTTAGATACATTAGTACATCAAAAAAAGATTAAAAGAATCGCAATTGATTCCATCACTTCGTTTGCATTATTATACGCAAATGAACTAGCAAAAAAAGAAGCCGCATTAACGTTATTTAATGTTATCAACTCTTGGGATTGTACTGCACTATTAACTGCGCAAGATGAAGGTGATCGTGATCGTAAAGAAATAGTTTCTACAGCTTTAGATTTTGAAGTGGATGGTATAATCTTATTATATCATATGAGAAAAGGCAATCAAAGAAAAAGAGGATTAGAAATATTAAAAATGCGTGCAACAAAAATCCCTAATAAAGTGTTTGATTTAAACTTAGACAAAACAGGTGTTTCTGTAAAAAATACTACTATTAAACTTTAATTCTCTACTTGAGTGTCTAATCTACCTAAATAGTTATGACTTAATCCTTCTCTTTCAGTATAACTCATTCGTATATCTCTTCTAAAAGCACTTCCAGCAGATAGTTTTTCAGTACAGTTTATAACAAACGTTTTTGTTTGTCCATCTCTCAATTCTTCTATATTAGAAATATCATTTCCACATGGTCCTGGGCCTTCTACAGAAAATGAAACGTTTAGTAAATCTTTTCCGCCGCCATTAGTGATATACAGAGTTACACTATTGTTATCCGCTTTAAAATCATTGCAACCTATTCCTGCCATAAACAAACAGCTTTCTGGTAATCTTTGTTGTGGGCTTAAAACTCCAAAATAAGCTAAAGCAGCAACAGATAAAATCACAACTAATATAACCCATCCATAAGACATTAAAAATTCAACTGCAGCCTGTCCTCTTTTCATAAAACTAAATTATTCTTCGAATTTAAAAGGATTATGTTTTTCCGACAAATTTTTAAACTAAAGAATTAAATTATGGTTATGAAAAAAGAAAAATCAGAAGCATTAATGAGAATTCCAGTAGGTATCGTTTCTGGGTTTATTCTTGGCATCTGGGCTCATCTAATTGCCTTGTTAGTTTTAATAAATTTAATTTATACATTAATCAAGGGCAAGCCAGACAAAGAGATAGCAGAATTCTGTGACGTATGGAAAATTCAATTAAAAAGATATGTTGAATACATGATATTTGTCAACAACAACAGAACATGGCCTTTTGGAAAATTTAAAGATAAAAAATCTTAAATATATTTTGATTTATTTTTTCCTTTTTCTAATTCTCTCAGATGTTTTTTCCCAGCTTCTTTATATTTAGATCTAATTAATCCAAAATTTTCTATCATTTCGGCTGCATGTTCTCCACCAAGATGATGAGGTATCAAAACATAATCAACTCCTTTTTCATACAACTCCATAGCATTTCTTGGTTGATCAGTCGTTACAATAAACGTTGCCTTAGATTTATTTTCTTTCAAAACTTCCCTTATAATTATATTAGATTCGTGATTAGACACAGTAGAAACAATCAATTTTGCATCATGTAATTTTATTTCTTCTAAAAATTCTTTATCACTTGCATCTCCAAATATATTTTTTATTCCTTGTTTGTCTAAAGATATAATAGTTTTTGGATTATAATCTATAACTACAAATGACAATTTCATTTTCTTTATTTTTTCTAATATTTTATATCCTACTCTATGGTACCCGAACACAACAACATCATAATTAGATATTTTTTCTTTCTTTCTCTTATCTTCTTTTTCGAAATTGCCTAATATCTTAGATATTCTACTAAATATAGAACTAGAATGGTAAATACTATAACTGCTCAATGCAATTGTTATAATCGCTATTAAAACTACTAAAGATAACATTTCTTTTGTTAAATACCCAAGATTATAACCAACCATACTTAATATTAATGAAAACTCACTAACTTGAGCTAAGCTAGCGCCTGCCAAGAAATTAGTCTTTTTCTTATAACCAAAAAATCTTAGCACAGTCATCACTATAATTGGTTTTCCTATTACGATAAAAACTGAGAAAGCTATGGCATTTTTAATTAAGTCTAAACTTACCATCTCAGTTAATTGACTGCCGAAAAATACAAAGAACAAAACCATAAAGAAATCTCTTAGCGGTTTTATTTTATTCCCTATTTCTAAATTATATCTACTCGAAGCTAAAGACATACCCGCTATCAATGCTCCAATTTCTAGAGAGAATCCTAAACTATTAAATATTAATGCAATAACTAAAACCCATGCTATTCCGAATAAGAACAATGTTTCCTGACTTCTTGCCAAATAATTTAATAGCTTGCTTAATACTATAGAACTAAACAAGAATATTAAAATTATCAAAGATATTGCCATGCCTAGCTCTTTAACAAGTAATCCCATACCACCAGATTCATTCAATAAAGGCACTGCCATCAAAACTAAAGCAGCTATAAAATCTTCTACAATTAATATTCCTAAAGCAATCCTACCATGCAAAGTATCTAGTTCTTTTTTATCTGATAATGTTTTAACCACCACAACAGTAGAAGAAAATGCTAATGCAACACCAAGATATAACGCAACTGTATTGGAAAATCCTAAACCTATTCCTATTAAGAAAGCAACACTCGAAGTTAAAATAATTTCAATTATTCCTGCTAAACCAGAAACTCTACCTACCTCTTTTAATAATCTCAAATCTAAACTTAAACCAACAATAAATAATAAGAAAACTACACCAATATGTGCAAATGTTTGTATTATATTTGAATAACTTGTGCCAACTAAATCAAAAAATAATGGGCCAACAAGTACTCCTGATAACAAATACGCTATGATAGGTGGCTGTTTTATCATCCTAAAAAAAACAGTTAACAAAGCAGCAACTATAACAATAATACTGATAAACCAAAGACCATCTTGAATCATTTAATCTTTTTTAGAAGATTCTATTTATATATTTTTCTCGAGAAATAATTAACCGTTGTCTAAAATTTGAATTATTTTATCAAGTTTTGCATTAATATTATTGAATTGTTCTTTGGTCATACCAACTGATTGAGTTGGTCTATCTCTACTTCTTGGTCTAGAATCACTAGTTTTTCTTGAACCATATTCATTACCTGATTCTTCTTTTTTACTAAAACAATCACTACAATACACAGGTTTATCATTTGTTGGTTTAAATGGTACTTGGCAATCTTTTCCACACTTATCGCAAACTACATCAAACATTTCAAAAGATTTTTTTCCAGCTCGTCTAGTAGCTCTACCACCAAAACCGCCACCTCTACCTGCAGATCTTCCGCCAAAACTGCCTCCGCTAGATCTATCTCTGAATCCACCACGACTTGATTTAAAACTTGCCATGAATTTGTAGCTAAACGGGGGTTTATAAAGGTATGTAATAAGAAAATAAATGCTTTTGTTCAGTCAATAACCCATTTAGATATATTTTTAAAAGACTCTATATGTCCTAATTTATGGCGAATAGATTTTCTAATCAAATCCCAATGGAATATCGTTTGATGGACGGTGAAGCTCCAACAATAATAGTAGATGGAATAGAAGATTTAGCAGCTATAAACCAAGAATCTTTAGATAAAACTGTTTCCTTAACTGCGAAAATACATCAAACTCTTGCTTACGGACTCGATTATAAAGGAACATTGCCTGCAGGTTACACTGATTTGGAAGGAACAGTCCAAGAATATATAAGCCTAATAGGAAATATAAACAGTCGGTCTGTTAATTTCAGTTCTGATTTTGAAAGTTCATTAATTAGATTAAGCGGAGAAATAAGACCTCTTATCACCCAAGTAGATTATTTGTTTAAATCTGGTTATCATAGACCTTCACATTTTGCAGAAGGCCAAACTGTTAACGTTCTAAAAAGCTGGGGTAGTTTCAATAGTTTATTTGCTGATCCAGTAACCAGATTAAGCACACTTCTTTCTGGCGGAAGTAAACCTAAAGTTAGCTTAAAAACAGTTAGCACAATGGAAGAATTGATAAGAGTTCTACACGACAATGCCATAACTAATTTTACAAGTTTAATCCATTCATTAGCTTATGAGGAACGTTTTAGAGATAAACTACCTCTCACAAATTTAGATTCTCAACGTGGGTTAAACACATTTTTAATAGGAACTGATTTAGATAATAGAGCTTCTCAAATCTTACCTGCCTTAGAAGCAGTTAGAGAATATTTTACTGAAAGCAATTCTGTTAGTAGGTTTGATAACTTTATAGATTTTTATTCTTTACTAACTCAACAAAGTATGTCATCTTTCTTGATTATGGATCGAGATGTTTTTGGTGACAAAGTTAATGGATCTCTTCATGTGTTTAATGATCCTAAAAAATCAAAATGCCAAATAAAACTACATTGTGGCAATAAAGGATATTTTAGTGAATTTAAATTAAAACAATTGGAAGAAGCATTTAAATCTAGGGCTTATGAATTTATTTCACCAGAATTTTTTGAAAATAAGAGTTTTTGGATAAACAGAAGAGTTAGTTCTATAGATATGAAATCTGAAGTACGATTTATTTTAGATACTATGTATGATACATTCGTAACTCACAGAGACGATGAGTATGATCCTTCTTTTTAATTTCTGTTGAAAAATAGTTTTATTTAAGAAAAGTGCTCCCGCTGAGATTTAAGAATAAGTTAAATACTCTTTTTATTTATCTATGTGTCAATATTATTATATAATTATTTGTATAACAAAGGATTTTTTATTCAATTAATGCTTCTGTAAAATTTATTCTATCTGGATAGCCTTCTGGTAACCACCACATATGTTTATCATCAATCTGCACTTGTCCATGCCTTCTCACTTTTACAAGATTATAATGTTTAAGCTCCCGAAATGGAAGATAATCTAATCTTCCATCTTTCGCAAAAAACATCTGATACCCTTGTGAAACAATCATGTCCCCTGTTTCAGACGCTCCATCTATTTCTGCTACCAATCTAGAAACGTCTTGCGGAAACCCATCTGCTTGGAATCCCCTACTCAAAACAACTGTTTTTTCTAATCTTGAAGGACCAACATATAATTGTTTAATGCCCCATTCTTCAATAACAGGATATTTTTTCCACTCTTCTCGCGGAATATCTTCAAATCCTCTTATAACTTGTTCTCCAAATTCCATTATGTCTGGACGAATTTCTTCTGAAAATGCAGGTCTAAAATAGGTAAGTACTTTGCCAAGAACACCAACTGCTCCGTGTCTAAGACTATACTGTGCAACACCTGCAACGCCTGCAAGAGAACCCCACTCAGTTATATGGCGTTTAATTATTTCCCCACCCAATGCATTCTGTAAAGATTGAATTTGCTCTCCCTGTTGTAATTCAAATGCCAATGGAACAAGAATATCTGCACCACCTTTGAAAAGAACAGTTGGAAATGTATCTGCCGGAACTTCTTTCATAATTATTTTAGCCTCTGACATTTTTAATCAATTCTGGAAATATAAAAAAACTTATAAAACTAACTATTTGTCTAACAAACCAACTTATTTTTTTATCTTTTTCTTTACTATTCTCGAAGGTTCTAAAACAAAAGGTTTAAGGCTGCCCCCTTTGGCAATTTATACTCAATGAACAATTCTTTATCTGTTATTTTTGTTTTGTTTTAATACCAGTTAAATATTTTTTTAATTAAGATTTAGCTCCCTTCCACAAATATTCAAAGTAATTTTTATAGCTTTCATAAACTGCTTTATGTTCTATTATAATTCCTATAGGATCTTCTACCCACATAATTAAAGCAACTTTATCATCAAAAATATAAGTAGAAACTGATGAATTAAATTCAGAAGGCACATATTTTATCTGAGTTAATGGTATTTGAGTAGGTTTTATTCTTTCATTAGCAACAATTCTCATTTTTATTTTATTTTTTACTCTCTCTTTATCCCATTTAATATAATCATGATTAAGAAACTCTTTTATCTTATATTCTGCACCAAAATCCAATATTTCTGTTTTAGATTTCAACATTTCTCTTAGGATATTTTTTATCCCAACTAATCGTTTAAAACTATGAACTTCTTGTTTTTCTTTTGCTGATTTAAAATCTAACATTAACTCTGGAATTGTTTCTTTGACTTCGTTTAAATCATCTTCCTTTTCTTTTATCATTTCTTCAATCTTTTCAGGGGATTCTGCTTCAAACAGTAATTTATTCTCTTTGGTTATCTGAGAGATTAGTCCTTTTTCTTGCAACCCCCTTAAAGCATCATATACAGAAACCCTATGTACACCAGATTTTCTAGACAGTTCATTAGCAGACGAAGAGCCTAATTTAAGTAATGCCTTATAGCATTTAGATTCATTTGGGCTCAACCCGATTTTTTCTAAGATATTCATATTTTTTAATTGAGTTTTGCTTTATTTAAATCTTTTTATTTGTTGTAGTGGTGATTACTACACTTATTTATATTACTATATTTCATTACTCTTACATGGTAAATCGTACTCAAATAATGGAAACAGAAACTCTTGAAGAAGCAATAAAACTACTATTTGAAAGAACATCAACAGGTAGAAATTGCATATTTACACAAGAAGCTATGACTGGTTGTGTTGCTAGCGAATATGATTCTTTAGGGAAAAGTGGAAGACAAGAAACTTATAAAAAAATTGCAGAAGATTTCAAAAGAAGAGTTAGTTATAAGGACAGAGTAGGATATGAATTTCTTATGAATGGGCCTAATTTTATTTTAGATGTTGGTTGTGGTTCCGGGTTATTATCACTTGAATTAGCTGAGAAAACTGATGCAGTTATTTATGGAATCGACATTTCAGAAGATATGATTGAATTAGCTAATATGAATCGTGATAAAAGAGCAAAAGAAAATCTTCCAAAACGGCATGTAGCTAATGATCCCTCATTAGAAATACTTGATGTTGCTGAATATAACAAAACAAGATTACGTTTTGATGTTAGAAGCGTTTATGATCTTTCTACCATTGTAAAGAAGGGAGTTGACTTTGTTATTTGCAGAAATGCCTTGCATAGGTTTAGAAATCCTCAAAACGCAATAGATCAAATGTATTCTACTCTTGGCACAGGTGGAAAAATCTACATTAGAGATCTTAAACGAGATGCAAATTGGCGAACAGTATTAGAAAGAATTGGAGAAAAGAGATGGAGTTCTCCTAGTTTAGTAATAGATTATATTGGGGCAATGGCCTCCATGTTAACAACTCCTGAACTAGAAAAAATATTTTTAGATTTACAAATACCTAATTTTACAATCTCTGATGGAAGTTATCTCTCTACAACAGAAGAAACTAATTCAAATAATATCCAAGAATTTGCTTCCGAAGTTGAGTATACTTGTGTTATTGAGAAATAAAGGAAAAATCATTTTAATTGGTTTTGATTACTCTTTTTTTCTTTATCGATATCTCTTTTTGTGTCGTTTAGTTATAATATGAAAGAAACATTTATATTAAGCAACCAATTCAAAATAATATGGATGAAAATAATTTTGATTTGAGTAAGATTAATAATAAATTGGTTTATTCTTTATCATTCATTCTAATCTTATACGGGTTGAAGGATTTCATGATTTCTTGGTTTCCGAAAGATTTTTCTATAAGTCTATTTAACCTTGTTTTAACTATTAATGATACAATCAGTTTTATGGTTTTAATCCTATTTGTTTCTATTTATCTTTATGGAGTAAATTATCTCTTTTTGAATCCTTTGAGTAAGATCGAGAAATTTTTTAATAATTTTGCATCTATACTTTGGTTTATCTTTTTTATTTTTCCTATTTTCATAGGAGTGATTTTATTTTCCCAAGAAGTTTTTTCTAGTCAAGAGAGTGCAATTAGGTTTATCCCATTAATATTTGTTCTATTAAGTATTTTATTATCTAATTGGTCACAAAAACAGTCTAGAAAAATGGATTTATTAATTTTAGACAAACAAATTGAATTACTAAAATCAAAATCTCCAAACGAAGATAGGACTGCAGAATTTCTAAGATACTATCTTATACTAGAATCTCTTATTAAAAGAGCATTAGTTGAAAGAATTAAAATCCCTATAAGTAATCCTAAATCAATAAATTTAGCGGGGGCCACGAATATTCTTTTAAATCATAAAGAAATAAAATTAACAACCAAAACAATTCTTTGGGATTTATGGGCATTAAGAAACAAAGTTATTCATGAAGAATATGCTCTTACTGAAAAAGAAATACAAAAAGTGAAAGACGCCATCAGAGAGTTAGACTTTGATTTAAAAGAAAGTGAAAATAAAGAAGAGAATGCGAACAAATAGTTTTGAAACTAATCCATAACTACATAATTGACAATCACCCAATATATTTATATATAAAATGTTTCTTATATTAATTATGATGGAGCTACTGATTAAAAAAAAGAGTAATATTCATGGAATTGGTGTTTTCACAACTCAACTAATTAAAAAAGACACAGCATTCTATGAAATTTCTACTAACAATATATTAAACAAACCAAAATCAAAATGTGCTCATATAGGGATGAACAAATGGGTTTCAGATGAGAAAGTCCTAAACTATATTAATCACTCTTGTGATCCAAATACTATTTTAGACATCACAAACAAACCTAAACTAGTGGCCAAAAGAGATATAAAATCAGGGGAAGAGGTGACAGTTGATTACAATAAAACTGAAATAAACGGCGTAAAAGTTCCATGCAATTGTAAATGTAAAAATTGTAAAATGTATTTTTTGAGGATAGAATGAAACTAAAAATAGGAATACTTGGAGGTATCGGTCCTGAATCTTCTGCCTTATTTTATGAACAACTAATAAAAATAGTTCAGTCTAAGAAAATAAAGTCTAATACGGAATATCCCTACATTATTTTAGAAAGCATACCTGCTCCAGAACTGATTTTAGAAAATCCCGATTTAACTATGTACAGCGAAGCACTAAAAAATCTTCAAAAAAACAGGGTAGACTTTATCGTAATAGTGTGTAATACAGCATATGTATATATAAACCAATTCAAAAGCATGTTAGACACTCCCATTATTGATTTAAATGAAGAAACTGAAAAGATTTTAAAAAAGAATAAAGTTAAGAAAATAACAATTTTTGGTTCTAAAAAAACAATAGACAAATTATTTCATTTTAAAGACATAGAAATAAATAAGATTACCGATGAAGAGTCAAGGAGTATAGATAAACTAATATTAGAATATAATCTCGGAAAAAATAAAGAAGAATTATTTAAAAAATTTATTAAGATAATAAATAAATATCCTAAACAAGAAGTTTTAATTGCTTGCACAGAACTTTCTACAATGTTGAAAAATAAAAATCAGAACTATCTTGATACTTTTGATATATTATTAAATGCTACTTTTAATAGATGGAATAGAAAAATTCTAACAAAATAAAAATAAGGTGCTCCCGCCGAGATTCGAACTCGGGTTGCCGGCGCGATAGGCCCCCACAAAGAGTTAACTTAAGCGGGTGAGGCCAGCGTGCTGGACCGGGCTACACTACAGGAGCATACATTTCAAAGCTAAACAAACCTTTATAAAATTAACTTCTAGCTTATTCTTATGAAATCATTCACTTTTATGCTGGCCCCAATGGAAGACATAACTGATCCAGCATTCAGAACTATTTGCCACAAATACGGTGCAGATTTAACATTCACGGAAATGGTTAGAATAGATCCATTATCAAGAAATAATGCTGCAACTTGGTCAAGATTAGATGTAAAAGATAAAACACCAGCAGTAATCCAATTACTCGGAACTAACGAACCAAGATTAAAAAAGTTTCTAACAATGTTCAAACCTCATGAAGGTTTTGAAGGTTTTAACTTTAATTTAGGTTGTCCAAGCCCACAAGTTATCAAACTAGGCCAAGGCTGTGCAATGATAAAAAGAATAAGCAAAACAAAGAAATTAGTCAACATAGTTAATGATTCTGGTTATAATTGTTCAATAAAAATGCGTTTAGGCATGAATAAGTTTGAAAAAGAAAAAAAGATTTATTTAAATTTAATAGATGCAGTTCCTGCAGAATTTTTCATAGTCCACGCACGTTACGGTGCCCAAACTTACAAAGAAGAACCAGATTATTCAGTTTATGAAGACTGTGTAAAAACTGGAAAAACAATAATCGCGAATGGCAACATAACAACTAAAGAACAAATTGAATACTTCAAAAAAATAAATGTAAAAGGCGTAATGATAGGTCGTAAGGCAGTTAATAATCCAGCAATTTTTAATGAATTAAAAGGATTAAAGTCTCCTAACTTAGAAACAATAAAAAAAGAGTATTTAGAATTATCAGAAAAATATGACGCACCATTCAAATATAGAAAAAACGTTTTAAAACATCTTGGCGAAAAAAACGAAGAATACAAAGAAGAATAAATTCATCTAAGAAGCTCTAGTAACTACTGGTGGTTTTGGTGTAGGCTTTGGCTTTACAACAACAGGTTGATTATCTGGAATGGGTTTAGTTATAGTTACATTTTCTTTAGAATCATTTTTTGGCTTATTTATTTGATTATTTTCTACAACAACTTGATTAAAAACATCTAACTCACCAATCATAATTATATTAGCAGCTATAAAAATAAACAATACAAGAGCAACACCTACAATAAGTTTAGTATTCATTTGAATCCAAAAAACTCCCTATGTATATTTTTGTTAGACACGTTATTCTTTATCAATTGTTTCTCTATCTCAGCAACCATATGTTCTGGCCCACACATTAAGAATACTTTATCCTTTAAACCATTACTTATTTCTGCTATTTTTTTAACATCTAACCTACCTTGTTCATTAGAACAAATAGAAATGACTCTAAATCCTTTAACCTTCAAAGCAACTTCATTAAACCATTCTAAATAAATAGCATCTTCTTTATTCTTAACACAATAATACAAATCAATACCCGCTAGATTAACATTAGATTTTTCTATATTTTCTGCCATACCTATAAACGGAGTAATACCTATCCCACCTGCAATCCAGATTTGTTTCGCATTCTTATGTGGGTGATAATCAAAGTTGCCATATGGCCCTTCTAATTCAGCAATTGTACCACTTTTTAAATTCACTAATTTTTTCGTATAATCTCCTAATGATTTTACAACTAATCTTATATTTTGCTCATTTGAATCAGAAGCAATTGTAAAAGGATGTTGCTCTTTTGAAACATTTTTATCATGGAATTTTATAAAAACAAATTGTCCTGCTTTGAAATTCATCTTTTCATTTTTAGGTTTCAAATTAATATTTACAAATTTATTTTCTTTAACAAAAATAGAATCTACCGTGTAAATATGTTTTTTATGTAATTTAGACCTCAATATTAAACTATAAAAGAAAGCCAATATCCCAACACAAGAAACAAATATAATATAACTTCTTAAAACTAAACTTCTTGAAACATCACTCGTTATTAACAAAGTGTGTAAAAAAGCAATTATAAAAAATGCCCCCAAGAATTTATGTGAAAATTTCCATGTTTGATATCTCAATTTAATAAAGAGTGTTAAAACCATTAAAACTATCATCCCGGTTAAAGCAATAATCCCCAAATTTACAGCTAGTGATTTACTAGGTAATAAATAGATTGCAGCTTGTTTTACATCAGAAGGTATAAATTTAAACACTAACAAAAGTGGATGAAATAATAATAGTATGAAAGATATCGCTCCAAGTATATGATGTGCATTATACACTTTATCCATACCGCCAAAATATTTTTCTAAAAATTTCCATCTAGTAGATAATATAAAAGTTACAGCAAACATAGTCATTCCAATTAAACCAGCTAATTGACCCAAACTATGTGTAATACTAGGATAATCAGATAACCTTTCTTTTAAAGGTGCATAAATAGCCCAAATTAGCACAGGAATTAATGAAATTATCCAAATACACGCCCATCCTATCTTCTTACTGTTTGCCATTATCTCTTAGCTTTTCAAAGCCATTATAAAGGTTATGCTTTAATACTTTATCGACAGTAAAAACTTTTATTTGACTATTTTGTTTTATCAAATCTTCCCTTTCTTTTTTATTTAATAAAAATATACAACTAGCAAACACATCTGCCTCAATTAATGTGGACGCAACAACAGTTACAGATATTAATTCTTTACTGCCAATTATGTGAGATTTGTCATAACTTCCGTAATATTGACTATAATCACCAGAAGTAGCAATCGCAGAATCTTTCAATGATATGCTATAAATCATTTCATCTTTATTTCTAGGATTTTGTATATCTATCTTTTCTTTTCGACCAAATACTCTTATATCACCCCTGCCATCAACTAACCCGTTTTTAATCTCTTGCTCCTTCATATATGCAACTAACTTATCAACAATATATCCTTTAGCTATACTCCCCAAATCAATTAAAACATCTTCATGTTTTAAATTAATCAAATTATCTTTAATTTCTATATTTTTGTAAGAACAATTAATCTTAGTAATTTCTTTTCCATGTTTTCTTTGTAATATTTGTTTTCCAATGCTAATATCATATGCTCCATTAGTTTTATCACAAAATTCCAAGGCTTTATTTATAACTTCTAAAAATTCTTTAGAAACAACTAAACTTCTTTTTTTATTTAGTTTAGATAACTCACTTTTAGGATCAAAAAAGTTAAATATCTTTTCTAATTTTTTACCTTCTTGATAAACCTCTTCCAACAAAAATTCAGCAACTTTTTCATCTATATCATAAACTATAAACGTTACATTTCCACCCATTAATTGTTTTTTTATTTGAGTTATTGACATTAGAATAGCCCCACCAGGATTCGAACCTGGGTCCCAGCCTCCAGAGGGCTGTGTCTTGGACCACTAGACTATGGGGCTTCAAAACTTATTAAAAGTAAGACATTTATAATCCTTACTAAAAACCATAACATATAAAAATACTACCTCTTCTAATAATTTCTATGAATTTCATAAAAAAAATAGCAGAAAACAAACTAGACGACTATGTTCATAAACAATTTATCAAGTTTGGCAAAGGAACATTTGAATGTAAAGCTATTATAGATATTTCTGCTTCAAAAGCAATTAAAATAAAAACTTCTTCTGAATTTACAAACGAATTAGTAGAATTACTAGCAAACACAATAAAAGACAAAACTAAAATAACAGGAATAATTTTTGCAACAAAAGATTTGAGTCCCGAATCAACTATTAAATTTCAAGATATAAAAAACGCAATGGGTGTAAAAAAACACATTATTGATCAAGAATTGACAAAAGAACAAGTTTTAGAATTATGTCATAAATTTTCAATGTATTCTGTTAATTTATCTTTTAGTACAGAATATGGTACATTAAAAGTAAAAGAAAAAGCACCTAAATCTAGCAAAACACCATCCAAAGAAGATGAAGAACCAAAAGCTGACTATTGTGTATTTACAACTTCAGATAATAAAATCTTAGAAGACTTTGCATTCGATTCTAAAAAATCATTTAAAAAATTCTTTGCAAAACACACTTTTGTTATAGAAGACATAATAATTCCAGAACAATACAAAAATGATTTTGCACTAGCAAGAGTTCACGCAAAACGAAAAGGAAAAATAATAAGAGAGATAACAGTTGATGGAATTAAATCAAAAACAGAACTTAATTTATTAGCTTAACCAGTCACTGCCCACTGACATTTATTTTCTACACAATCGCAAGCCATCCAATAAGTTCTAGTATTATAACATGCTCTTGCGTCACACACTGTAACAATAGGCTCTTCATTTTTAGCTTGGCAAACTTGGTTCGAACAACCACCAGTTACACAATCAGCTGGCGTTTCACAGCTACCATACGTAGAACTTCCACAAAAACCATTAGTTATGTTTTCTTCACAAATCGAATTTGTACATCCCTCTGAAAAAATGTTTAAGCATTTGCAATCATTACACTTCTCATTCCAACCATCAAACCCATGCTGACCATAACAAGTAAACTTCACAAAAACAACAAATAGAATAATAAAAACAAGTATGAATATTCTAAATTTATGTCTGTAATGCATAACTAAATATTAATTCTTTATTATTTAAATCTTTTTACGCCTTAATAAATTAGCATTTGTTACAACAGTAATTGAAGAAGAGGCCATAGCAATCTCAGCTACAACTGGATGTAATACACCAAGTACAGCTAGTGGTATAGCAACAACATTATAAGCAAAAGCCCAAAATAAATTTTGTTTAATCTTACTAAAAGTAGCTTTTGACAAATTAACTGCTTTAACAACTCCCATCAAAGAACCATTAGTAAGTATAATATCTCCCGCTTCTATCGCAATATCTGTTCCAGTTCCAATAGCAATTCCAACGTTAGCATTTTTCAAGGCAGGTGCATCATTTATACCATCCCCAACAAATATAACCTTTCCTTTTTTTTGCAATTCTTTAACCTTTTTTGACTTATCTTCAGGTAAAACATTAGCTATAACATTAGTTATTCCAACTTGTGCAGCAATAGCTCTTGCAGTTCTTTCGTTATCCCCAGTTATCATAATTGTTTTGTATCCTTTTTTGTTAAGTATTTTTATTGCTCTCACAGAATCTTCTTTTATTGCATCTGCAACACCCATAATCCCTATAACTTTTTTATTTTCAGAGACAATCAAAGTGGTATAACCTTTTTTTTCAAAATCATCAATTTTAATTTGTTTTAATGAAATTTCATTTTCTTTCATTAATTTTTCATTTCCAATAAGAATTTTCTTTCCGTTTATACTTCCTTCAATTCCTTTCCCGGAATTTATCTTAAAATTTTTCACTTCTAAATATTTTTTTAAATTAGCTTTTTTAACGATAGATTTTGCTATTGGGTGTTCACTTAAATTTTCTAAACTGGCAGTAATCAACATTAATTTTTTCTCATCAATAAGAGAATAAATTTCTCTTACTTCCGGTTCACCTTTAGTTATAGTCCCAGTCTTATCAAAAACAATAAACTTAATTTCCTTCATAGTTTGAATTGCTTCACCCCTTCTAACTAAAATTCCATTCTTAGCACCAATACCAGAACTCACTGTCAATGCAATAGGCGTAGCTAATCCTAACGCACATGGACAAGCTATTACTAACACAGAAATCGCAGCACCAATTCCTTTAGTTATATCTCCAAACAAAAACCATCCAAAAAATGTTAAGACCGATAATATCAAAATTACTGGAACAAATACACTAGTTATTTTATCAGCTAACTTTTGTATAGGAACTTTACTACTTTGTGCTTCTTCAACTAAATTAATAACATGTGCTAAAAAAGTATCTTCTCCTATCTTAGTTGCTTTTACATATAAAATACCATATTGATTTATTGTTGCGCCTATAACATTACTTCCTTTTTTCTTATCAACTGGTAAACTCTCTCCAGTTATCATCGATTCATTAACAGAACTTTCACCTTTCACAACAACACCATCTGTAGGTATTTTTTCTCCAGGTTTTATAATTAAAATATCCCCAATTTTAACTTCAGAAATAGGAATCTCAATCTCTTTATTTGAACTTAAAACTCTGGCATTTTTTGCACCGAGCTCAATTAATTTTTTTATTTCTCTTCCAGCTTTCCCTCTAGCAACACTTTCAATATATTTTCCTGTGATAAATATAGACATTATCATAGCAGCGATTCCAGAATAATCTTGTATAATAAAAACAAATTGTAGTATTCCAGTTAAATAAGCGATTACAGTTCCTAACGCAATCAAAGAATCCATACTAAAATAAAATGTATAAAATCCTCTAAAACCCGATTTAATAGTTTGAAAACCAAAAATAAATATTACTGGAAAAGCTAAAACTAATGACAAAATAATCATGGTGTTATCTTCAAACAACATTATACCAGTTAACTTACTAAAATACATCAAGAACACAATAGGTATAGTAAATATCCAAGATAAAATTAACTTTTTCTTCCAAGAATTAATTTCTAACTCTTCCAAATTTAGTTCTTCTTTCATTATTCTATTTTTATTAGTTTATATCCTGCTCTAGAAACAGCTTTCTTCAAATCTTCATCTTTAACATTTGTATCAACATCAATAATAGCTTTCTTTGTCATTAAACTGACACTTACACTTTTTACTCCTTCAACTTTCTTTAAACTTCTTTCAACATTAGATGCACAACTTGCGCAGTGCATACCTTCTATCAGCAATTTTTTCATTTTACTATTAACTTTCCAGTACCCATCCCCATACTGCATGCAAACCTATAAGTTCCTTTTTCCATTGGTGTAAATTCAATATAGTCTTCTGGCGATTTTGAATATTTTCTAACATTTAGTTCATTTATAGTAAAACCTCTATAACAGCCTTTAACACTACTATCTAATGTTATTCTAACTGGTTCACCAACATTTACACTAATCTCATTAGGATAATAATTATAATTTTTCATTCCTAGAACAACTTCTTGAAATTCTTCATCACTTTTTATACTATTTCCATCAATATTAGTATCTGAACCATTACTAAATAAAAAAGCCGTGACCCCAACAATACATATCAATATCAAAACTAAAATTATTTTTTTCATTTTAACCTTCAAATAAAAAACTTCTCGGTCCGTAAACCATAATTAAAACAGTTAGCAAAGTAAACACAATACTTAACAAAATAACTATTTTTTGTCTTTCATGTTTCTTTTTTTCCATAAGTCTTGTTTCATTATAAATCATGTAATTCAATCCAAATAATATGGCAGCACAAATAACAAATACAATCATGGTCATTATATTTAGATTATCATTAAACATCATTACACTGGTCATGGCCCCCATAAGTCCCCCCATAAATCCAGCCATTAATCCTTCTAAATATCCCATTACGCCACAAGACAAGCCCATCCAGATGCCAACAAAGATTCCAATAGTCATACCAAAGACAGAACCAACAAACATACCATTAGTAGCCCCAACTAAGAACCCAGATAAAAATCCAGAAATCATACCAAATGTCATACCTATCATCATTCCGGGCATGCATGCAAATTCTTTGTATGTTCTAACCTGTCTTATTCCAGGCATAATCAAAGCATAACTTAAAACTGCAAATAATAAATAAAATCCGTAAATGTTTAAGAAACTTTTAGGTATAATTAAATATAATATTCCTAATGTTATTATTGAAGCGATTATAGAATAAATAATAGAATTAAATAGACTTCCCTCTAGTTCTTTTCCGTTCAGCGATTTATAAAATTCTTTTAATGTCATATTTGACGTAAGATAGTGTCAGCCAGGAGATATCATTTCCGACTAATATTATTCCTACTTTACCAAAGACAAATATCTTTTTAAAATTTCGTTTTTAAGGGTTATGTAAATCAAATCATATAGACAAATAATTCAAAACCATTGCAAATGTAACCCACAACAAATATGGAATTAATAACCAACTAGCTTTTTTATCTATCTTCCTAGTAAACATCACAATGTAAAGTATAGACAACCAGAGTAAGATGATTTCAATAAATGCAAATGTAGTATTCTTTATTCCAA
>PNOQ01000031.1 GCA_013824915.1 Nanoarchaeum sp.
AATGCATCATTAGCAGAAATAACAAATTCCGCTTCAAGCAAAGTTTTATTATTAGTTTCTTTTACTATTTTTAAAAGCTCTTCTTTCATATCTCTTCTTAATATTATGTTATCCCAGACTGCATCCCAATTACCTGCCCACTCTTTTACATTAGCAGCTATTTGTTTTATTATTTCGGAATCACCATTAACCAAATTATCAGTTGGTTCTAATTGATCAGTTTCAGGATTGTAAAGCATTAAATCTACAAATCCTCCTTCTCTCAAAGGATCTGTTTCCCATTCTTTTCTTACTTCAGTTATACTCAAAACTCTTCTAATCTTTTTCAAACCATCTGGAGTTTTTATAGGATTAACAACAATAATTATATCTGTTGCTTTGAAACTTGTTCTTGGTACTCCCAAATCATTAACAACTCTATCAAAAACAGAATATGGACTTCCACCATGAATAGTACCAGCAACAACATTTGCTAATGCACCAACTCTCATTGCTTCATATAAAGCTAAAGCTTCTTTACTTCTAACCTCTCCAACAATCAAACTACTATCTCCCATTCTTAAGCTAGTTCTAATTCCCTCTTCTGCAGCAACTTCTGATCCGCCTTCAGATAATGCAGACCTAACTTTCAAGGGTTGAATATTGTATCCATATTTTCTTAATTGCGCAACTGGAAGTTCTAATGTATCTTCAACAGTAATTATTCTATATTTTCTCATTATTTCTACCATCAAAGAACCTAACAAAGAAGTCTTACCACTACTTCTCGTTCCTGCAACTAACAAAGTTCTAGAACCATCAATTAAAAAACTAAGTAAAGCCGCTCCAAGCGAATTAATCATTTTATTATTCATGAATAAAGGCAATGTCCAAGGTTTGTCTCTATGCCTTCTAAATGCATAACCAACACCATAAGGATTCAATGGATTAGTTATTATTGCAACTCTCGCTCTTGCACCTGGAATTATAAGTTCAGTGTCTAGAACAGGATTAGCTTCATCTAAAGGCCTTCCAGAAATCATTCTGAACTTTGTTGCCCAACTTTCACCATCTTCTTTACTCGGAATAATATTTGTACTACATTCACCATAATCTTGATGAACGATATACACAGGAGATTCCCCAATAGGACTGTTGATTGTTATATCCTGTATTTTCTCATCTTTCAATAAAATTTCTAAAAGCCCAAATCCTACAGTATATCTCACTAAGATATTTGCCAACTCTTCAACTTCACCAAAATTTATTCTAATATTTTTTCTGTCTGCAAGTTCTGTAATCAAATCTTTGCCTATATTAAAAAAAGTCTCTCTCATTCTTTCAGGATTAGTAAACTCTTCCGCAACAGGTTCATGCTCAGACAAAACAGATCTTGCTAAATCTAATAATTCTAATTTATCTTCATCTAAATTAAATTCTGGGGGAATAACATGATATCTACTTTTTATATCATCTGCTAGATTAAATACCATAACACTAATATTATCGTCAACCAAATAACTATCAACTTCTTCAGAATCCATTGGTGGTTCAGCCATCAACCTAGTATGCATAAAATTTGGAGTAATACTTGGTCTAAAGAAATTTGAATATATCCTTCTATTTCCTATTTGATGCCCATCCAATTCACTTCTTAAAAGACTAATTAATTTCGTCTTGTCTAACAAACCAAACAATTCTTCTAAAACTTTTAAATAAATATTTTCTTGACTTAATTCATTTACTGACATAGGTTTAGAGATTCTAATTTTCTGCTCTCTTATTTGTCTTTTTAGATCAACATATGCACCAATAGGATCTGATTTTAACAAATTAGTTACAACATATTGTATACTTGCTATTTTATTGGAAACAGCAGTAGGATAATTAGGATCAAAACCAAGTGCACCTAAACTTAAAATTTTTCTTTGTTTTGTTAAGTAAACATAAATATTTCCGAATTCTCTAAGCATTTGAGTTTGTTCATTATTATATTGATAATTTCTGTCTGAAGAAAGAATAACTCGACTAACATTTGGACTTTCAATTAAATTATCTATAACGCTAGCCATACAAAGATTACTATCTTCTAAGGATGGTGGATAACTTAATCCAAAATAGTTTATTCTCATAACATACTCTTCACCTTCCTGAATTATCTCGTACTCTCCAGGGCTCAACTTTTTTTGAGAAATTGCCATATCACCACTCTACTCTAACAACATAAGTTTTATTATAAAAGATTTATATATTAGAGTTATTAAATAGTTTTCGATTTAAAATGACAGCCATATCAAATACACAAGATATATACAGTCCTTTAAACGAATTAAACACAAGAATTAGAATTTTAGAAGGAAAGTATACTGTAACAAGAGAAAGGATGCTTTTAATTAACCAAAATATGATTGATCATTATAAAATATTAACAACTGAGATAAAATCTATAAATGAAGAATTACGAGAAATTAAAGAAAGTTTAGAATTAATAAAAGAAACCACAAGGAATATAGTAAAAGAAATGTCTTTTTTTGCTAGAAAAGAGCAAATGAAAGTTTTAGAAAAATATATTAATATGTGGAATCCATTAAACTTCGTAACAGAACAACAAGTATTAGAGTTAATAGAAAAAAAGGGGACAAAAAATGTTAGGAAAAGGAAATAATTCAACACCAACCAATCGAGTTCTTGACTTGAAAAAAGAAGGAATGGATGATTCTCAAATATTTAATAGATTAGAACGTGAAAGATATCAACCAAAAGATATTTACAATGCATTTGATCAAGCTACAGTAAAGCAAGAGATAGACATGAACGATGTACCTTCTCCGTCTGAACCATTACCTGAGCCAGAATTTCAAACTCAGGCAATGCAACCTGAACAAATGACAGTCCAACCTAGAATGCCAATGTTTTCTCAAGAACCAGCAGGAAGAGCTAATTATGAAATGATAGAAGAAATAGCAGAATCTGTTGTATCTGAAAAATGGGATGACATGATAAAGAATATTGGTGACTTAAAATTATGGAAAGAAAGAGTAGAAACTGACATGTCTGGAGTAAAACAAGAAGTTCTTAGAATGCAAGCAAGAATAGAAAATTTACAAAAAGCAGTTCTTGGAAAAGTAAGTGACTATAATGATAATATTGCAGAATTAAGTACTGAAGTAAAAGCAATGGAAAAAGTATTCGAAAAGATTCTTGAACCATTAACTAGAAACGTCAAAGACTTAGAAAAAATAACTGAAAAATTTAAGAAAAATTAAGATTCTTTTGTTAATTTACTAATAACTAATAATGCTATTAACATTATTAATACTGTACCAACCACTTTAGGATTGAATACTACTCTTAATGCCCACCAACTAGGATCTGCATCAGCTGAATAAGGTTGGAAAACTGGCCCAAACACATGAGCTATACTTGCAACTAAAATTACTAAAGATAAGTAAAAAGCAATGCTCATCAATAAAGGCAATCTAGGAATCGCTTCTGTAATATCTGCTCCACTCTTTGCTCCAAATGCTAACACCATTGTTATTAATATTATTGCAACAAATAACAAGACATACCATCCAGATATAACTGAAATAAACTTAACCGCATTTTCTGATACTAATGCAATTAAACCTAAAACCATTGCAACTATAAAATCTACTTTACTAATTCCACCAAGCATTTTAGTCTTTTGTAGAATTGCATAAATCAAAACGAATACTAAAATGAATATAAGAACTGGTGTTACATATTCTATTGTTCCTACATCCCAAAAGGTTGCCATGTTAAAAATAATTAAGGTTTACCTGGTTTAGGTGGATTAGATGGTTTGCTCGAATTCATCAATAACCACACCACTAATCCAAATATTCCTATAAACAATAATAACGAAAATGAAGAATCGCTTAGATAATACCAATATGGAAAATCGTTTCCTAAAGTTCCAGAAGCCAAAGACCATATAGCTGCTATAATAGCGATACCTGCTGCAAGCTTAGCTGGTGCATTAGTATCCTTACCTGTAAACATTGCTATAACAATTAAAACCATAACTGCTATAACTATAAAGAATGACATCTTAGATAAATAATTGTTCATTATCAATACTAAATCAGTTCTAGTTATCATGAATAAACTTATTATCAAAGCAACAACAACATTAATATTTGTCTTAGGCACAGGATTATCTTTGTCACCCATTTTACCAAATATAAATGTCTTTTCAAGTATTGCAAATAAAATTACAAATACTAACATAAAAGGTAAAAAATATAGATAGAACCCACTATCTTCTAACTGATAAAATATTGTTTGAAAATCAACCATTAATCACCACTCCCTTTTGAAGGTTTTTTTGTTACATAAATTAGTAACCCTACTATTACCCCTAATACTACAACGCCTGCAATTATATCATTCATTTTACCTGCACCTACTGAACTTGCCCATTGAGATAATAAACTCGAACCCGGAGTAGTTTCATAAGCACCCAAAAAGATTAATATCAAAGCAATAAATGCTACAGCTGAAAATAACTTATACCAATGTTTTTCATTTGTTTTAAAATCGAACTCTTCTGTTTTCCAAAAGATTCCTAACATTAACAAGAATGAAACAAATATAACTATTATCAAAGCAATATTAGGTAACGCATTAGTTAATGTGTTAACTAGTTTATTTGCCGAAACAAATATTAATGCTATAACCAAAGCAACAATAGAATTTATATTTTTCTTAGGTAAACCATCTTCTTTACCTAATATCATTGTTTTTTCTAATATTGCAAATATTATTGCAAAGATAAACAAGAAAGGTAATATTACATCAAATAGACCAAAGTCTTTTAAAAAATCTATCGTACCTCTTAAAACAGATGCCATTAATAAGAAAATAAAAATTATAAGTATTTAAACATTATGTTTTTTTACATACCTATATCGTTATTTGGTTCTGCCATTGATTCTTCAGAACTTCCACTATTAGGTATTGCAGCTTTACTAATTATAACTACATCACCGAATGATTTTACCATATTGTGTGGAACAATAACACCCTTAGCACCGCCAAGAACTTTATTTAGGTACGATTTCTTTGTGGCTCTAACTCTCCATCCAAATACCTTACTTCCAGCCAATATAGATTCATCTATCTCTCCAAAGTATTCTCCAGAATCAGTATATACAGGCATGTTATAAACATCAGTCACTTTTTTTGTCTTTAACATTATTCATACCTCCTTTATGGAAATTAGGATTCTTTCAAAGTTTATATACTTTTCTTTTCTCTAAGCAAACACAAAAATTTACAGAAAGTTAGTGATTTTTAACAAAAAGTAGCATTTTAACACTGGCAAAAAACTTAAATAGCTAAAGTTTTAGTAGACATAAAGAAAATGCATCGAAAAAAAATTATTGATATTAAAGAATTTTTAAGTTTAATTATAGGTGCGGCAGTTTTAGGATTTATATTCTCATTCAGAGAGTGGGGTTACGGCAGTTTAAACACAGATTTAGGGCTATCCAACCTTATACGTGCTTCAATACTATCATTAATAGTCTTATTAGTTTACCAGCTTTCTCACAAACTGATTGCAAGAAAATTTGAATTGAACTCTAGATTCACATTATGGTCTATCAAAAGATTTTGGTTTACAAAAAGTTCAAAGTTTAAAGAAACAAAGGTATTTGGTATAAATCTAAAATCTATAAAAATGGGAGTAATTATTCCTTTATTATTTGCATTTTTAACAAACGGAATGTTAAAATTTGCAGCAGTAGGTACATCAGAAACTACACCAAAAAAAGGTAGAAATGTTGGTCGCGAATATAAACACCTAACTGAATACGAAGAAGCATTAATTCATCTAGTTGGTCCATTATCTTGCCTATTACTTGCTTTAATATTCAAACAATTCCCAGGATTTGACAAATTAGTAGAAATTAGTTATACTCTAGCACTATTCTCCATGATACCTTTTTCAGGATTAGATGGTTCTAAAATATTTTTTGGATCATTACCTTTATATCTTTGTAGTGCAACATTCATTGTGATAACAGTAGTGTTAATGCAAATTTTATCTCCAATATTAACTTTAATACTGTCAGCAATAACTGCAATAAGCCTATTAATTCTATTCTTATACAGAACAGTATAAGCTTGCCAACCACGGCAAAATGATTTATAAACAAAAAGAGTTTCTTTAAATCATGCACAAAATAAAGGACTTCGAGCCAAGACTATATCAACAAACAATATTAGACACTTGCTCAAGAGAAAACACATTAGTAGTTTTACCCACAGGATTAGGAAAAACTAAGATAGGTATTCTAACAGCAGTTCAAAGATTAAACAAATATCCTAACACAAAAATACTATTTCTGACTCCAACAAAACCATTAGCTAGCCAAATATGTCAAGAATTTAAGGACAGTACAGACATACAAGAAATAAATCTTTTCACCGGTGAAGTTCCACCAAAAAAAAGACAAGAACTATGGAAAAATTCAAAAATAATTATTAGCACTCCACAAGGAGTTGAAAATGATATAATTAATGATTCTATAAACTTAAAAGAAGTTTCGTTGTTAGTTGTTGATGAAGCCCATAGAGCAGTAAAAGATTACTCATATACATGGGTTGCAAAACAATACCATAAAAAGTCTAACTATGAAAGAATAGTAGGCTTAACTGCTTCTCCTGGATCTGACTTAGAAACGATTACAGAAGTATGTAATAATTTGTTCATAAAAGAAATAGAAGCAAGAACTGAAGAAGACCAAGATGTAAAAGAATATGTACAAGATATAAACATAGACTGGATAAAAATTGACTTACCTGAAGAAATAAAAGAAATAAAAAAATATTTAGAAACTTCTTTAAAATCTAAGTTAGAACAATTAAAAAAATTTGGATATACTAGGTCAACATCAGAGGTTTCAAAAAAAGATTTACTATCTATTCAAGGTTCTTTACAAGGTCAAATAGCTAGAGGAGAAAAAGATTTTCAAATATTTCAAGCAGTTTCAATATCTGCCGAAGCAATAAAAATAAATCATGCAATAGAATTATTAGAAACACAAGGAGTAAAAAGTATTTGTAATTATTTCAAAACAATTTTTGAAGGAGTAGATAAATCCAAAGCAGTAAAAAATTTAATTCAAGATATCAACTTTAAATCTGCATATATGAAATCAAAAACAGCCTTAGAAAAAAATATATTACATCCAAAAGAAATAAAATTATTTGAAATTGTAAAAGATGAAATAAAAAATAACAAAGATATAAAGATAATAATATTCAATCAATACCGAGATTCCGCTTCGGAAATTGAAAAAAAGTTAAATAAGTTAGAAGGTATCAGTGCAAAATTATTTGTAGGACAAGCAAAAAAGAATGGCACAGGTTTAACACAAAAAGAACAAATAAGAATAATAAATGATTTTGAGAATAGTATATACAACTGTTTAATTTCAACATCTATTGGTGAAGAAGGTTTAGACATTCCGAAAGTAGATTTAGTTATATTTTACGAACCGGTTCCATCTGCAATAAGATCTATACAAAGAAAAGGTAGAACTGCAAGACATTCTGCAGGAAGATTAATTATTCTTATGACTAAAAATACAAGAGATGAAGCATATCATTGGACAGCATTCCATAAAGAAAAAAGAATGCATAGTCTCTTATCAGATTTAAAGAATAGAATAAAAATTACTAATCAACCAACATTAAAAGATTACATTGAAGAAAAAAAAGAATCAGAATTAATAGTATATGCAGATAATCGTGAAGGTGCATCAGGAGTTATAAAACATTTAAATGAAATAGGCATGACTGTAAGAACTAGAACTTTAACAACAGCAGATTTTGTTTTATCTAAACGAGTTGGAGTTGAAAGAAAAACAAAAAGAGATTTTATAGATTCAATAATTGATAAAAGATTATTACATCAAATAAAAGATTTACGAGAAAACTTCGAAAGACCATTATTAATTCTTGAAGGAGAAGAAGATATTTATTCACTAAGAAATATTCATCCTAACGCAATTCGTGGAATGTTAGCTACAATTGCAGTATCATATGGTATACCTATAATTCAAACAAAAAACTTACAAGAAACAGCAGAAATTATGAAAGCAATAGCTCATAGAGAACAAAATTATGAAGAAAAAGACATAGGTGTAAGAACAGAAAAAAAACCTATGACAACAAGAGAACAACAAGAATTTATTATAGAATCTTTACCAAATATAGGTCCATCATTATCTAAAGCATTATTAAAAGAATTTAAAACTGTTAGAAAAATAATTAATACAGAACCAGAAAAATTAACTAAGATTAATCAACTTGGTGAAAAGAAAGCAAACGAGATTAATAGAATATTAGATGAAATTTATGAAGACGAAAATGTTTGAGGTATTTCTAAACTACGACTATTATAGGACATAGATTCAATTTGATTAAAATTAAAAGCACTAGTTATAACATCATTCTCCTTTACAATTATTCTTGATTCTTTTTCTATTTTTGGTATGTTAACTAAATAACTAGTAACATTAGGCAAACTAACATTGTAATAAGGATTACTTTCATTATCATGCCCATCAAAATATAATAAAGGAATTGGTAAGTTTATTTCAAATAAATTATTAGTTTCTTCGCCTTGTACAGATAAAGTATATTTAGAACTTACTCCTGTATTTAACCCATCAGGATAACCAGTTGTTTCTTTAACTTCTAAAATTCTCCATTGATTATCAACAAAACTCAATTCAACACTATTGATAGGCATAGACTTAGCAATTTTACTATCTAAACTAGATTCTACACTTTTTGAAATATAAGATGTTAAAGCATACTCGTTATATTGACCATAAGATTTAGATTTCCAATAGTCTCTCATTATTCCTACATTTACAGATCTTGAGTTTTCATTATTAACGCATCCTTGTATACATTCTGAATTTGATACAGAACTAAATTTAGGACAAGTTTGCCACGTTGAATCACAATTAGGTGCATCCCAAGTTATTTTTCCGCCATATTCATACTCATCAGCAAAATTAGCAAATATATGAGCAAACTCATGACTAAACACAAGAGGATCATCTGCTGTGTTTAAAGAAGCAATTCCCATCCAAGCACTCGATCTTAATAAATCAAATAATTTTTGTATTCCTTCAGAATCAACAGCTACAATAACATAATCATGGGGGCATAATGTAGCGGAACTTTTAGCTGCACTAGGATCACAAACAATCGCATCTCCACCATATTCATAATCACATTTTAAATCTAAGTCAAATTGTTCAATTCTAAAAAAGTTAAAACTTTCTTTATGCTCTGAAAAAGGTTTTGTACTTAAAAAAGTATTTACCATCTCATCAGTTTTTTCTCTAAATTTCCCAGCATCTTGAAAGTTATCAGGTAAAAAAACTATATCTATTTTATTTTCTGAATCTCCATTGTCCTGTATTGCAACACATCCTGGAGAAGGTTGAACTGGTTGTCTAGTTGCACTAAATAAGTCTCCAAAAGAAACATAGACTATAACAAAACCAATTAAAACTATTAAAAATATGAAAGGTATCCAGCTTTTGCTATTAGAGCTAATCATAACAAAAAATACAGTTTGAATATATATAAATATTATGCTTTAAACATTTCAAGTTTTTTATAGATTGGCCCATCTTTAGTTAACTCACTTTGCATTAAATAAAAACTATTTATTTCAAATGTTAAGTTATTAACTGATACAGACTTTAAAGATTTTAAGAACTCATTTTTGTTCTTTATTGATTTTACTCTACCTAGTGTTAAATGAGGAGAAAATTTTTGATCTTTATTTAACAAGTCTATCAACTCTTGATCAACTTCTTTTTGCAATTCAATAATCTTATTTTTAGGTTCTAAACCAACCCACATAACCCTAATATTATTCTCATCTGGAAAAACACCAAATAAATCTAATTTAACTTCAAATTTATCAAATTTAATATTGGACAGTCTTTCTCTTATAATATCCACATCTTTATATTCTCCAATAAATTTCAAAGAAAGATGCAAATTCTTTTTGCTTACCCAATTAATTTTTGCAAATTCAGGATTTATACTTTTTTGGATTCTGTAAAGATCATCCTTTATTTCTTTTGGTAGCTCCACAGCAATAAACAATCTCATTTTTTAGTTCTTTCTCTAAATTTCTTCTCACCAAATAAAACCCAATATATAACTCCTAAACTGCTCAAAGATAATATAAAAATTAGTAAATCGTCCATTAACCGAACATAGATGCCGGCGCTTCTTCCGTACCATCTTCTCCATGTTTTATTTTATTTATTGCTGCAACAAAATCATCCATACCAACACTAACTCTTTTTTCTCTTATAGCAAAATATCCTGCTTCAGTACAAATAGATTTGATTTCAGCACCTGAAAAAAATTCTGTCATTGCAGCAACTTCTCTAAAATCAACTTCACTAACTTTCATATTTTTAGAATGTACTTTTAATATTTCTCTTCTCCCTTCTTCAGTCGGTAATGGTACATGTATTAACCTATCCAATCTGCCAGGTCTTAATATAGCTTTATCCAAAATATCTATTCTATTAGTTGCACCGATTATTTTAACATTATCTAATGGTTTAAAACCATCAATTTCATTTAATAACTGCATAAACGTTCTTTGGACTTCCCTTTCTCCACTAGTACCAATATCCATTCTCTCAGAAGCGATAGAATCAATTTCATCTATAAAAATGATTGATGGAGCTTTTTCCCTAGCAAGTTTAAAGATATCTTTCACTAATTTTGCACCTTCACCAATAAACTTCTGAACTAACTCACTTCCAACAATTTGTATAAATGTAGAATTAGTACTAGAAGCAACAGCTTTAGCCAAAATAGTTTTACCAGTTCCGCTAGGACCATATAATAATATTCCTTTAGGAGGATCTATTCCTACCTCTTCAAACAATTTTGGATTTTTCAAAGGCAATTCAACAACTTCATAAATTTCCCTTATTTGTTTTTTCAATCCACCCACTTCTGCCCAAGTTATCTTTGGTTTTTCAATAATAACAAAATTTTCAACATCAAAATTCTTGGATTTATCCAATTTATCAATAATAGTTAAAGATTTTTGTTCAGACAAAACTCTATCTCCTATCCTTATTTTATTTACTAAGTTTGGAGCTATATTAACAAAAAAGTTTCCGCCATTAGCCAATTTAACTATAGCTCTTTTATCAAATACATAAACAACATCACAAACCACCAAAGGAGGTTCTTTAAGAGAATTTAATTCTTGTTTTAAAGAGAATAATGTATCTTTTAATTGTTTGTTCTCTTCAATAATAGAGTAACGACTAACACTATCACCTTCTTTTTTGCCTAAAAAACTCATAAAAAGGAAAAATATAAGGGAGTTTATAAAAATTGTTATTGTGGACAAGATTTATAATACTCTAAAAACTCACAAAAATTGATGAAAGAAGAAAATTTATTAAAAATTTCATTGATTTGCTCTCTAATTGGAATATTAATAATATTGTACATTACAGAAAACACAAATATTCCTAATTCCAATATTTCTAACATTACTAACAAAGATATTGAAACGAAAGTTGCAATAATTGGCCTAGTAACTTCAGTAAAAGAAACTCCAGGATTAATAATTTTGAATGTAGAAGACAAAACTGGAAATATAACTGTAATTGTATTCAAAGAAGAAAATATAACTCTAGAACCAGGTAGAATAATTGAAGTTGAAGGAAAAGTAGTAGAATATAACAAACAGTTAGAAATTCAAGCAGACTCAATAATTATAAAAAAGTTGATCTAAATGTTTATAGAAATATTAATAGCTATATTATTTGGATGTTTGATTGGTATACTTACTGGATTAACTCCAGGAGTGCATATCAATTTAGTTTCATTAATTGTAGTCAGTATATCTGCATATTTATTAGAGTTTACACAGCCATTAGTCATAGCCATATTCATAATATCAGTAGCAATAACTCACACATTTTTAGATGCAATACCTTCTATTTTTCTTGGTGCACCCGATGCAGAAACAGTACTTTCCGTTTTGCCCGGACATAGAATGTTATTAGAAGGTAGGGGATATCATGCAGTGTTACTTACATTAATAGGAAGTTTATTTAGTATAATATTAATAGTTATATTCGCATGGCCTGTTGCTTTAATTGTTCAAAAAACATATCCAACTATCTCTAAGTTCATAGGATTAATATTAATCACTTCTTCAGTATTCTTAATATTTAGAGAAAAGAAATCTAGGTTTTGGGCATTTTTTATATTCTTTTTATCTGGAGTTTTAGGAATAGCCTCATTAAATATGTCTTCACTAAAAAACCCATTACTCCCTTTATTTTCTGGTATGTTTGGTATAAGCGGTTTAATTATTAGTTTATCTGAAAAAGTAAAAATACCTAAACAAGAAATTTCAGAATTGAGAATTGAGAAAAAAAAGATAACAAAAGCAATGGGTTCGTGTTTTGTTGCAGGAAATTTATGTTCATTTTTACCTGCATTAGGTCCATCTCAAGCAGCAATAATAGGCTCACAAATGTCAAAAGATTTAGGTGATGATGGTTTTTTAATTTTAGTTGGAGGATTAAATACTATAACTATGGGCCTAAGCGTTATAGGACTATACATAATTGATAAAGCAAGAAATGGGGCAATAGTTTCAGTTTCGCAATTAATGGAAACATTTACTATTACTGATCTTATAATTTGTTTAGGTGCAATGTTAGTAGTCGCAGGAGTATCTACTATACTTACAATAAAGATAACAAAAATATTTTCAAGGGTTATGTCAAAAGTTAATTATCCAAAAGTATGTTTGTCAATAATATTATTAATCATAGTTTTAACTGCTATATTATGCGGTCCAATTGGATTATTAATATTAGCTGTATCCACTTGTTTAGGAATGATTCCGCCTTTAGTTGGAATTGGAAGAAATCATTTAATGGGCAGTTTATTATTGCCTGTAATAATGTATTTTATTTAACCAAACCATTTTTTCAATCCTTCTTGTTTTTCAATATCTTTTCCAAAAACACTTTCTACTCTTTGTCTAGTTAGTTCTATAGATTGTTTAACATATGAAGGAACGTTATACTGAGTAGCTAACATAATAGTATGCGCTAAATATTTAGTAACAGAACCTTCAGAAATAGTAAATAATAATTTACCATCACATTTTGTACATTTTCCTTTCAAAGGTGGCCTTCTAAATTTTTCATTACATTTAACACATCTGAATTGTTGCATACTAAACTTTCTTAAGTTACCTTTCAGATCACGAATAAAATGTCTTTCAATAACTAATCTTGCCACATCATCTTTATCTACTGCTCTAATTTTATTAGCCAAAAACATTTGTCCTTCTACTTTTTCGTGCATAGTAGGAATAGATTTGTAAGCACTATAAGTAACTCCATTATTAATATTAGAAGTTTCATGAGTAAACCCATATCCTTCAAATTCTCTAGGCGTACCCAAATGTTGTTTTAATTGTTCAATTTTTATTTCGTATGGATCTTTATACTGTTCACATGCTTCATAAAACTCTAAAGGATATTCCCAAGCCACATCCATATCGAACACCATATCATCAACTTCACTAGGAATCATATTAGTAGAAAGAACTAAACATGCGTCTTGTGTAGATCCTCTATGTGCAGGTAAAAACTTTCTAGAGAAATTTAAAAAACCATCCATCATTAGCATAATTCCATTTTCATCACCATCACAATCTCTTCTTTGGGCAGAGTGCCATAATGGATGCGCATAACAACCTTGAGTTTGTGAAAAACCAACAATTCTACCAGTTATTCCTGCAGAAGTATGTGGAGCTAAACTAATAATAAGTTGGCCAATTAAATCTTCTTTTGTTTTAAGATTATAAAATGATTTTAACCCATAAAACCTAACCAATAAATCATCTATAAAATTTGCAATTCTAAATAACACAACATCTGCTCCTTCTTCAGAAGAACCTTTACATCCAGGTAAAACAATATCATGAGGTTTTAATTCAAGTAATTGAGATTCGTCAATCAGTTCTTTTCCGTATATATCTGTATTATAACCTAACTCATTCAATTTTTTGACACTTGTTCCAACCTCAATAGGCTTAAAATGAGTTAAAGACATTTCAGACATATCATATCTTATTGTCCCGTCTTTGTTAACATAAAGATTATGCAAAGCCCTTAATATTCCTTTACTTATATTTTCAGGTATATGTTCTTGATTAGAAGTTCCTCTAACGCCTTTAATTAATTCAGGGATTTCATTCAGATTTATTTTTTTCTTTGCGGTATCCAAATGATAATTTATATCAATTTGTTGAGGAGAATAAGTATGGTTATCTCCATGTTTATCACATTTAATATTAGGATTATATTCTTTACATTTATTACAATAATACAATTGTTTAGTTCTTTGATTACATGTTTCACATATTTTATATATGGTGTTTTTATTACAACTCTCACATTTAAAAGTTGGAAAATCTCCATTAATTTTTCCATTTTGCATAGCTGCTTGAAAACATCTTAGTCTTCCACCTTCATTGCCAACAGGGAATAAAACATGTGGACTTCCAATCAATTTACGCATTTTAGCTTTTTCTGGTCTTCCCATTCTAGCACCAATACATAATCCAGATTTATCTTTTATTTTAGCTTCAGAAAATTTATTTATTATTTCTAATACTTCTTTTTTCTCATCTACATATTCGACTAATTTTTTTATATTTAATTCTTCTTCGTAAAAACCAAGATTCACCATAAATGCAGTCGCCCAATTATTTTCTATAACTACAAATTCTTTATTTGCAACGATATGGGGCACTCCAAGTTTTTCTAATACTTCTTTTTTGTAATCATCTGTATTTATATCGTAAGGGAAAATTATTTTTTCTTCTTTTTTATCAACAACTGCCCTTAACAACCATTCTATTAATATTAATAATTCTTTAACATTGATATCTTTCCAATGATAAGTATATTTTGGATGCAAAGGAATATTATATTTTTTTGATATACTAAATGCATCAACTAAAGATATATGCGTTTTTAATGGATTACCAAACATTTCTTTTATTATAGGTAAACTAACTCCTGTGTCCTTGCTTATCTGTTCTGGATCCCTAGGCTTTGATGTCAATTCCTTAAACCACCATTCTTCACAATATCCAGGTGGAACTAATTTATGTGCACGATTATAAAAATCACCATAAGGTATTAAAATATCCCCTAAGAATAAAATTGATTCTATCTTATCTAAACTCTCATCAACATTCGATTCAGTCAAAAAAATAACATTACCATTTTTTAATTTTACAATAGGGCCTTCAATACTATCACATGAGCTCAAAGCAGTTCCTTTACCAGGACGTTCCATTTTAAGTTGTGTACCTATCCCAATATAATCATCAAGTACTTTCATAGTCATAGGATGAATTGCTGTTGAGCTTAACCCCGTATTTCTTGCACGACCATATCTTAATCTAAATCCCCCTTGCCTCATAGGATGAGTTAACACTGGTCTTCCTGCAACTAAATCTTTAATAAAAGTGAAATCTGGTTCAATTAATCCTCCTTCTTTTTTAGAACCTTTTGATTTAGATTTAGATTGTATACTCAAAAATTTATCCATAAATTTCCAATCATCGAATCCAAAATCATTACCCCATTTGTTGAGTTGCTTAGAAACCTTTTTTGCCTTTTGAGCTAAACATTCTCCCATAACCAAACAAAAACCATTTCTAATTCGATTAGTTTCTATTCTAGGTATATCTTTGTAATTTGAAACTTCTAATTCTTCAGAAGGATCACCATCAATTTGAACAGGTAAATTACTAACTAAAAATTCAGTTTCTTCTTCAGAAGGAAAGTATTGTAAATTTGTAATTCTTTCATGATAATCTCTTAATTCTGTGTATGCACGTTTTATTTCATTCGGAGTAGGATCATAAACATCATAACCAAATGATTTTCTTAAGTAATCTGCAATTAAAACTGAAACCGATGCACCAGTTCCTCCAGCGCTTCTAACCGGGCCAGAATAACAAAGAGCAAAATATTCTTTACCATCTGCCCTTTTTCTCAATTTAACACCAGTAAAACCTTCTAAAGGACTTGCTACAACTCCATTTGTAACATAAGCAAATCCAATTCTAATTCCAGTGTTTATAGCGTCCATTTTGTTTTCGAATTTACAAAATTTTTCTTGCGCAACTTCTAAAGCAACAGTTAAAGCAACTCTCCAATCTAATTTACCATATTGGATTTCTAATTCATGTATTCTAGCTGGAATATTTTTGCCTATAATCTGAGGAGCTATAACTCCGACTAAACCCTCTACTCTTTCAGCCATATTTTTAGTTAAAGGTATCTCAACTTTATCTTCAGGGTCATAACCTTTTGATCTAGCAATATTAGCAACTTCATATGCTCTCTCTACTTCAGCATTCATTTCATCAAAATATTTTTTTATTGTATCATTTACCATATTATTCCATAAACTTCAAAACTTTTACCTCTCTTGTTTTTAGATTTACTATTGGAACCCTACACGGTTCAGGATGGTGACCAACCTTTTCTTGGAATTTTGTTGTAGCTTGCCAACAACTCCCGCATATCATTGTAGTTTTTCCATATTGACTGACACTAGATTTATGTATATGGCCCGAAGCAAATATATCTGGTATTTCTTCTATAATCATGTGATCTCTAATTGGATCAACAACAAATAAACTAGAAGTATGAGAAGGAGCAAGATGTCTTTTTTGTAATAAAAATTTCATAACTAAATCTGCTCTATCATAACCACCATTATTTCTTATACTATCTACTTGGTCAATATAATAATCAAAACTATATCCATGATATAAAAGTATATTTAATCCAGAAAAAGAATCGTATGAACCTATATTTACTACAGAAGGATTTGTAACCAAAAAAACATTAGGCAACTCCCACAGACTCTTTGCTAAAGTTTTATCAAATAATGGTTGAGGCTCGGAAAGTCTAATTGCATCGTGATTTCCGGGACAGATTACTATTTTGATATCATTCCTTATTTGTTTTAAATATTCTGAGAGCTTATCATATTGTTGGCTAAGCTCTTTAATAGACAATTCTTCCTCCTGGCCAGGATAAACACCTACGCCATCTACAATATCCCCCACTATAATTAAATATTTTACAGCCATCGCAACTTGTTTTTGTTCTGAACTACCCGATTCTCCGTTTAACCAGT
>PNOQ01000052.1 GCA_013824915.1 Nanoarchaeum sp.
TTCCGGAAGTAAAAGATTAAATTGTATTAAACTTTTTACTTTTTCATGAGTATCTTCAACTTTTTTTATCACATTTATTGTGTAAACTAAATCTCTACCTGCTAGAGGATGATTAAAATCTAAGTTTATACGACCACCATTAACACTTCTTACAGTTGCAATCATACCATCTGCATTAATTTGTAAACCTGGATAGGGTTGCATATTTTGTTTCTTGAATAATGCAATAGAAACTATTTTCATTAATTTTGGATCTTTTTTACCGAAACCTTCTTCTGCAGGTATTTCTATTTCATATGTTTTACCAGTTTCTCTGCTTTCTAATTTAGAATCTAAACCTTTGATAACATTATGTTCGCCTATACATATTACAACTGGACCGTATTTCATATTTTTGCTATGAATCTGATTAGATTTGGCAACTTCTTCATCACTTGTGTCAAAAACTTTGTTTAAGAGTTTTATTCTACCAGTATAATGAATTTCTACAAAATCCTTTTGATTTATCTTTACCATTTTTTAAGACAACTTGTAACGTGTATTTAAATTTAACTGAAAACGAATAATTATTTAAATTTTTGTGAATTACCTAAATTACAATGGCTTGGAGAAAAAAGGTTAATCCTAAGATAAAAAAGCATTTGGAATCTAGAATTAGTCAAACTAGAGAAAATAAAGAAGCAATAATTAGTGCAAGTAATCCTAAAGAAGCTCAACTTTGGTGTGCAATTGCAAATTTATCTAAAGAATTGGAAGAACATAAACTTAGAATAACTCAATTAGAAAGAATAATTGATGAAAAATTGATTAATACTAATAAATCCAAGAAAGAACTTAATAAACTGGTTAAAAGTTTAAACCGATTATAAACACAAATTTTATAAATAACTTCTTTTCCTTTGTTTGTTATATGGAAACAAAAGTAACAAACGCATCAAGCTTGAAAGTTGGCGGATTCGTTATCTTTGATGGAAAAGCTTGTAAGATTACTTCAGTAGAAATCTCTAAGACTGGAAAACATGGACATGCGAAAGCAAGAGTAACTGCTGTTTGTTTAACTGACGACGCTAAAATTGTAAAGATTTTGCCTGGTCATGATAAGATGGAAGTTCCAATCATAGAAAAAGAGATGGCACAAGTTCTTTCAATAACAGGTAGTAAGGCAAATGTAATGGATATGAAAACATATGAAACATTTGATTTAGCAATACCTGATGATATGAAAGATGATGTAAAAGAAGGGGAACAAGTAAGCTACTGGATGATACTTGGTCAAAGAGTAATGAGATCCAACAAATAAAATGGTAAAGTTTGAAGAAGCACACGCAAGATTGTTTAATAATGTATTTGTTTGCAAAAGATGCAAGTCTAAACAAAAGTCTACAATGCAGAGAGTGTTACAGGGAAAAATACTTTGTAAAAAATGCGGTGGTAAGGCATTTAGAACATTAAGAAAAGCTAAATAAAATGAATGTTCTAGCTTTAATTAGTGCAAATATAGACTATTTTTTACTTGTACTGTTTGGTTTAGTTCTTACTGCATTCTTATTATTCAAAAGAAAAAATGTAGAAGTCCAGAAAGTTGTATGGTATTTTATTTACATGATTATGTACAGAACTAAATGGGGTCTGAAAAAAATGGACGCCATTGCTTTTAAATTAAAAAAACATAGAAATGCATTGAGTTATACTTCTATTACACTTGGTTTTGTAGGTATGGCTTTGATGTTAGTTTTATTTTTAATTTCCGTGTTTAGATATTTCTTTGTGGAAAAAACAGCAGTAGTTGCTCCATTATTACCTGGCGCTACAATTCCCGGATTGCCACATTTATCTTTTATTCATTGGATATTAGCTATATTTATTTTAGCTACAGTTCATGAAATGAGTCATGGTATTTTTGCTAGAATGCATAATATCAAAATAAAATCTTCAGGTTTTGCAATCTTTGGCATAGTATTACCAATAATTCCTGCTGCTTTTGTTGAACAAGATGATAAAGATATGCAGAAAAAATCGAAGAAAGCGCAACTAGCGGTTTTGTCTGCTGGTACATTTGCAAACTTTGTTACTGCAGGAGTTGCATTTTTGATTCTAACATTATTAGTTAGTCCTTTAACTGGAAATTTAATACAGGAACAAGGAGTTATGATTGCAGAAGTTAATGAAGGTGGAGCCGCAGATTTAGCTGGAGTTCAAGTTGGTGAAATTATAACTCAAGTTAATGAAGTTCGTGTTAATAGTTTAGATGAGTTAACGGCTGTGCTGAATGAAACTGAACCTTATGAAAAAATAAGTTTGGTTACTGAAAATGATACTTATTATTTAACTTTAATGGAAAATCCTGATGGAAAAGATTATGGTTATATGGGCGTAAGTCTTGGTGTAAAAGCAGATTATAATCCTGAACTAGTTGACAAATATGGATTGTCCCAATTGAAAATATTATTATGGTTTAGTATTTTGATATACTGGATATTCTTGACTAACTTCATGGTAGGTTTAGTTAATTTATTACCGATGGGTATTGTAGATGGTGGATTAATGTTTTACATTGCACTTGGACATTTTGTAAAAAATGAGAAGACAGTAAAAATAATATTTACTATTGTTAGTGCAATATTATTGATATTGTTATTATTCTTTATGATACCTGCATTGTTTGGATATTTTGCAAATCCTTTTATGGGTTTGTTTAAGTAAAGTTTAAATAAATAGATTAATTCTATTTTTTATGAATGATGATGTAATTAGACCTCCAACTCCAGAAGAGATAGAAAGAGCGGTTAGAGAACAAAGAAAAAGAGTTGTGCTTGGCACTGATGGAAGTGTTAATTACAGAATAAGAACACCAACCCCAGAAGTAAGAGAAACAGCTGCAAAAAAGTCTAGGTTTGATAGAATATGGTATAGGAAGATAGGACTCAGAATAGACTTAGAAGAAGATACACCTCCGATTCGTGTTTCTGGATATTTCGAAAGACGACAAAAAGATGGAGTTTTGGATCAATTATTAACAAAAATAGAAAAAGTTCCATTTGAAAATTGGATAGAGTTTATGCCTTTCCGCAACCCTGACTGTTGGATTGGAAGATATCAAATGGGATTTAAAACAAGGATGAATGGTGTTGAATTTTTAATAGGGAGAGGAGAAGTTGGTGTTATAAAAAAGAGATTTTTAGGAAAAAAACGTGTTTATGTGGATCAATATAAATTGAATACTATAAGCGATCCAAGCGTAGAATATGGTGCAATTGTTGAATTATATTCAAAAAATGGAGAATTAGAATTTAATAGGATAGCAAGATTAGAAAGAAATATTGAATCCTATCACGCACGAAAACGTGCAGATAAAATAGATTCAAGAGATTATGATTTAACACAGAGAGTTTTAGGGACAGAATAGAATGGCAAAAGATTTAGACAAAGTTTTAGCTGGAAGAATAAAACACATTATGTCAAGAGGTTACACACAAAAAGAACCACAAAGATCTATGTTGAGGAGGGCATACATAATAAAGGTAGAATTGAAAAATTATCTTTTTCCAAAATCTTCGATAGAGCGATCTTCTAATTTTGATAGTGAGAAAGGGCAAGAAGTTTTAGATGAATTATTGAGTGATCTCGAAGCTAAACAGTTGAGAGATTGGAACGTAGCCAAATATTCTTTTTTAGGTCATGACAACGAAGATTCTATTAGATTCAAAATACGATTTAATGAATTACAGGTTTATTTGGGCAAAAGACACGAACCTTCATTTGGGGATAGATATAGAATGATTGTAATTGACCATAATCCTGATGGAAATAGGAGTGGAGTAGTTGAAGAAAGATATTCTACGTATTATAATGGAGAAATTGGTAGAGTTGCAAGATTAGAAAACAGATTAGAAGTAAGTTTAAGAGAATCGGGATTAGATAGATATCATAGTGATTTAGTAGCCCGTAGATTATTTGGGCTTGAGTAATCCAAAAATATTAAAAACGAATTAGTTTTCTTATTATCATGTTAGTTGATGTGCATTGTCATTTGGATTTGTTGGAAAAGCAGAAAAATTTAGATGAAGCTATGAAAAACGCTAAAGATTTTTATTGTATAATTAGTAATTCCACTGATCCAAAAAGTAACAGAAAAAATTTAGAATATCCTAAAAAATATAAAAATGTTAAAGTTGCATTAGGAATGTATCCTGAACATGCTGTTGAATTGTCCAATAAAGAAATTGATGATGAAATTAGTTTTATTAAAAAAAATAAACCATTTGCTATAGGTGAAGTTGGTTTAGATAATTTTAGAGTTGTGAATATGAAAAAACAAAAAGAAGTTTTTTCTAAATTTATTAAATTAAGTAATGATTTAAATATTCCAGTAATAGTTCATTCTAGAAAAGCTGAACTAGAAACATTAGAATGCTTAGAAGAAAATAATGCTAAAAAAGTGGTTATGCATTGTTTTTCTGGGAATAAAGAATTAGTTGAACGTGGAGTTAAAAATGGATATTATTTTACTATTCCAACTTCAGTTGTTAAAAATAAAACATTTAGAAAATTAGTTGTTAGAGTTCCGTTAAATAGAATATTGACTGAAACTGATGCTCCGTACTTGTCTCCAATTGAAAATGAAGCTAATGAACCGGCATTTATTAAAGAGTCTATGAAAAAAATCGCTGAAATAAAAAAAATAACTGTAGAAGAAATGGAAAAAATAATTTATATGAACTTTCAAAATTTATTTTTAAAGGCTTAATAATAATTCTAGGCTAGTTATGTCGTCCTGTTTTCTTGCTTCGAAGGGTTTATCACGTATAGATGGACCAAAATCGAATAATGTTGCATGAGTAGGACTTTGAACTAAAATATTACAACTAGAAATATCTAATCCTGCATAGCCTCTTTCGTGTAAAGTTCTCATTTGAGTTTGTACACAATTATACTGTCTTCTGTTTAGTTTAGACTTTGGTGATTTGTCTAATGTAGTTCCAGGAATAAATTCTTTTACTAGAATAACCGGATTTCTTATTTCCCAACCTTCTTCTTTGAATCTTTCTAGAATTCTTGCGCCTGTTGTGTTAGCCTCTATATAATCTCTATAACTTAATAATCTTGGTACCCATTCCAAATCTTGATTTTCTGCTAGTCTTACTCTTTCTTCTTGTAGAGCTTGTGCATCCTTTGCATAACGTGCAATCTTAGCAACTGCTAGAGTATTACCTTTTTTTGCTTGGTAAACTACTATGCTATTTGGTTGGATACATCTTTGTGGATAATACCCTGTACTAATCATTAACTCTATTTCCCATGTCATAGGTTTGCCGTTAATTAATGATTTATAAATGTTGCTACAACTCTAGAATTTGGCCTTCATTGCCAGGGTTAAGTATTATTGTTTTTCCTACGTTGTCTATTTGTCCGAAGTTTTCTTCGATATGACCACAAAGAACTAACATTGGTTTGATTTCTTTTACAAATTTTAGTGCAGATTTACTTCCAACATGGCCTACACCAGGTAATTTATCTGTTGAAGTTCCGTACACTGGAGCGTGAGTAACGAATATTATTTTTTTAGTTGTTTGTTTTGCTTTTATTTTTGGTATCATTGCTTCTAAATCATCATATCTTTCTGAAAAACCTCCGCCACCATAACCAATAAACAAGAAATCTTTGAAAACGAATCCTTTCTTATGGATCATTTTTATATTTTCATATTGTTTGTATTCTTTGAAATCTTCGCCTTCTTCATGATTTCCCGGGATTAAAATAACGGGTTTATTGAATTTTAGAAAGTCTTTCATTATTTGTTTCATATTTCTACCAAAATTAGTAAAATCGCCAGCACAGACTACTAAATCTGCTTCTTTAGCTTTGGCTATTAACTTGGCTGGTATGTGACTTTCAAAGTGAGTATCTGTAAATGCTAAAATGTTCATAGAAATAAAAAAAGAAAGGAGTTTTTAAAAGTTTAGATTTCTGTGGTTATGAAGCCCATCATCCAACCTTCTTCCCAATCTTCAATTTCGTCATTTTCTGCTAAACTTTGTAGGCAAGTTATATCATAATAGTTTATATCTGTCATAGTTTACACCCCAATTGAATAGTTTTTGTGTTATTCAGTCCGTGTAAAATCTTCCAAATATGAATATTAACCTCATCCTCCGCAAAGTAATCATGTTTTATTGTTCCAACCATTTTTAAAACACCTCCGTTTAGAAATAATTGGGTAATTTTATTTAAATAGCTGGCGCAGGTGGTTGGCAAGCTGGCAAGCGTTTTTGTAGAAAATAAATATTAAATCTTTTTCGATCAATCATTATATTGGGCCATTAATCTTTGGCTTTCAATTACTGAATCTACCAATCCATTATTTGTTCTAAGTTTAGAATACTCTTCAAGTTGAGCACCTACAGCAACTATAATTTCTGCAGTACCCCAGATGTATTCTCCATCTATTATTCTTCTTAATCCATCAATTTCCACACCTATAGGTACATATCTCTTTGCAAATGCAATAACCTCATGAAGATTATTACTTATTTTTATTCCTAAGTTATGTTCAGCTTGATGAAATTTTCTTCTGTATTCTAGTACATCTCTTCCAGATATATAGTCTAAAACAGATTTTGGAGTTATCATGATTCTGGGAAAAAGTTTTGATTTATAAACATTTCTAAAAGTCAGTCAATTTCTTCGCATAGTTAACAATACTAGATTTGCCAGGTACTTCTACGATTTCTATCATGTTTGCTTTTTCTAAGTCTTCCAGTTTTCTAAAGAAAGTTCTGTAAGCGAATTCTTTTTTACAAACATCGTGTATTTCTTTTATTGTTTTTCCAGAATTAGTTTTTACTAGTTCGAGAATTCTTTGCTCTTCATTTGAAAAATCTTTAGAATCTTTCGTTTTAAAATTAGTTAGTTTAGATAATGCCTTCTCTGCATGTTCTTTCTTAATTTTTCTAGAAGCCTTCGATTCAGCAATATTACCTGCTTCTCTTAATAAAAATAAGCCCGACCTAATATCTTGTATTTCTATCGTTTTTTCAATAATTGAAGATATAGCTTCTTCTTCCCAAACATTTGGAGAAAACGCATAAGATGCTCTTTTTCTCATAATACTTGCAGTTTCTGCAGAATTATAAGGTTCAAATTCTAAAAGTTCAGGTACTAATCTTGATTTGACTCTATTATCTAAGTTTATGAGCCAGTTTTTATCATTTGCAATTAAAATTATGGATTTTTTTAATAAATCTTCACAGAATGAGTATAATATATCTAACTCTTTTACTCTATCAGCTTCATCTAAGAAGATAACACAACTTTTCTTGTTTAATGTTGTTGTTATTATTTTCATTAATTCATCTGTTCTTTTATTGTGAGTCCATTTGTAACCAATTTGCTCGCAAATATCTAATAATATTTTGTAGCTAGTATCTTTTTTCCAGCAGTTTACATATATTGAGTAAACATCATCATATTTTTCTTCTAATTCTCTTTTAACATACAAAGCGGCTAGAGTTTTACCAATACCTGGAGCACCATGAATGAATAAATTTCTACCAGTCTTATTATTTAGTAAAGGAGCGATACAACTAGCTATAAAATGCTGTTGTTGTTCTCTAAAAGGAATTTCTTTTGGAACATAATCATAATCTAATGCAATTTCATCTAAGAATAAGCTTTCATTGTCATGTAGAATTTCGTCAAACAAACCCATAAAAAGGAATGATAAAAGAAAAGATATAAAGTTTTCTACTGAGTTATAACTCTTTCTAATCTTTGTATAGACTCGTAAGGAAGTATCCAATTGGTCATTGATTGAGTGTTTTGGACTATAACTCCATTTTCTTTTAGACAATCGGTTCCAGCATAATGGACTCTTCCAAGAAATCTTTCAATTATCGGGATAGTATCACAAAAAGGATGATAATGGGGGGATAGTAATTCTTTTTCACCAACAGTTACCTTTGATGGTTGTTTAAAACTATAATTTGGGTTAAGTTCTATTAAAAAAACACCTGGTTGAGTTCTTGTTAATTCTTCTTTGATTTTCGAACCAATGTCTTCATGTATCATATCGAATGGAGAACTAAATGAAGTTTATAAAATTAACTAAAAGAAAAAATTAAATTTCGACTATACCTTGGCCCGATGAAGTTACGAATCTTATTCCGACACCACACTTAGTTAAAGCGCCAAGTAAAGCCATATGTTCTTTTCCAGAGCCAGAGATTAGATTTACTGCTACGTCACCAGATATTTTCTTTTTTAATGCGTTTTGTATTTGATCACGCATTTTTTCTTCATCTAAGTTCATATCTAGTACTATTAACTCGGTTTTGTCGTTTGGTTTGTACTTTTCTTTTCCAAAGTCATTAGTTAGTAAATATATCTTTTTCCAGTCTTCTCCGCTTATTACACTTGAGACTTGTGCCCAAGAACCTTTTCCTGTTGATAGAAATGCTATTAAGTCTGTCATTTTAATTCTTTGAAATTTAGAGAGTATATAAATCTTGTTATGGTAAAATGTACTCAATTGTTCTCGAAATACAAAAAATATTTAAACGATGCTAATCTTATTTAAGCTATGCCTAAAACAATTTCAAAAGATGTTCCGTTATCCGAAATTACGTTAAGAAGGTATGAAAAGCCAAGTTCTGCGTCAAAAAGAGAGTTAACAAGGAAATTATGTTTGTCTGTTGGTTTGTTACAGCCAGGAGATTCTAGAGATATAGTTGTTGATATTTTACAAGTTCTATTAAATAATAAAAATAAAAGAATATTGATGAACTCAGAGGAAATCAGAGATCAGGTAGTTTTCCATAGAAAAAAACAAAAATTAGCTATTAAAGGTGTTGCTTCTTCAAATGTTAGAAGACAATTAAAAAGATTAAAAGATTTATATTTAATTGAAAATATTAAGAATCAATATAGAATAACTGATTTTGAAGATATGCACGTTATTTTTAATAAACATATAAAAGAATTTTACATGAAAAATATTTTAGAAAGAGTTGAAGAGTATTTTAAAGAAATAAAATGAAAATATTAAGTAAATTATGGTTTTGGGTTTTAATTTTAATGATTATACTTTTTATTTATCCAAAAGAATGTGGATATAATTATGGCGGATTTATTGTTGGTGCTGGCACTACAATTACAAGAGAAGAATGTAGTTGTTTTGGAGCAAAATATGAAAGTTTTAGTAGAACTCCTACTTGGTTAGGAGGAGGAATAATACAAATGCTTGATGCAGGAAAGAATCAGTATTGTATAGGCATTAAAATAAAAAGTGATTGTTATAAATGGACTTATACTGGTGATAATCCTGGCGATTACTCCACTGAAACTAAAATTAATTGTATGAATTGAATAATATGATTTATGAACCAGCTGAAGATTCTTATTTGTTAGAAGAACAAGTTAAGAAATATGCAAAGAAAGGAATGAAAGTATTAGACGTAGGAACTGGTTCTGGAATTCAAGCTTTGGCTGCAAAAGAAGCAAATGTTTTAGCTTTAGATATTAATCAAGAGTGTGTTGACTTTGTTAAAAAGAAAGGAATTAATTGTATAAAATCTGATTTGTTTGAAAATGTTAAAGGAAAATTTGATTTAATTATTTTTAATCCTCCTTATTTACCGGAAGAGGAAGAAGAACCCGAAGATTCTAAATTATTAACTACGGGCGGAAAAAAAGGAAATGAAATTCTAGAAAAGTTTTTCTCACAAGTTAAAAATTATTTAAATAAAGATGGAAAAATATTAATTGTTTTTAGTTCTTTAACTCCAGATGTTGATAAAATAATAAAAAAATATGGTTTTAAGCATAAAGAATTAGCAAAACAAAAGATTCCTTTTGAAATGCTTTATGTTTATTTAGTAGAAATGTTTATAAAAAGATGAAATTTTATGGAAACATGTCAAGAGGCAAGTTAAAATTATTCGCTAGTCGTTCAGGTGTGCAATTTGCAGATAAACTTGCTAAAGAATTGAGAGTAAAAGTATCTTCTATGGACACTGTTGATTTTGCAGATGGTGAAACAAAAATATGTTTAAAAGATAGTGTTAGGGGATGTGATGTTTATGTTGTACAAAGTTGTTTTGATCCTACTTCAAAAAGAAATGTAAGAGAGAATTTTTTTGAATTATTACAAGCAGGAGATGCATTTAAAATTGCGGGTGCTGCAAAGGTTACAGCAATCATACCATATCATCCATTTTCAAGGCAGGATAAATCTACAGGTAGAGAGTGTTTAACTGCTAGTTTAGCTGCAAGACTTATTGAAAATAGTGGGTTTGATAATGTTATATGTTCAGATTTACATTCTGCGCAAATGATTGGATTTTATCGCGATGCAAAAATAGATAACTTGCCTTCATCGGAGTATTTGATTTCTAAATTTAAAAAACATGGGGCTAAGCCTGAAAGATTTGTAGTTATAGCACCAGATGCTGGCGGAGCTAAAAGAGCAGAATTGTACGCAAAAGAATTAGGAGCTAGACCTGCACAGGCATTTAAAATAAGATCTAGCGATAAAGCTAATGCAATTGAAGAATTAAAGGTTGCAGGATTGGTTGAAGGTTGTAATTTGCTAATTGTTGATGATATGATTGATACTGCAGGAAGTTTAAAAAGATTAGTTGAAAAATTAAGAGGAAAAAATGTTAATGAGGTTTATGTATGTTGTGCTCATGCATTATTAAATGGGAATGCTATTCAAATCATAAAAGAATTAGGTGTAGATATTTTAACTACAGATAGTATTCCAAGAACAAAAGAGTTTAAAGCAGAAAATCCTTGGTACAAAGAAGTTTCTTTAGCACCTTTGTTTGCGAAAGCTATACATAATATTAATAATGATGAATCTGTTTCTGGGCTATATCATGATGATCCTAAATATCACTGAGTTTTAGAAAACTTTATAAATAACACAATTTGCCTAGACTTAGCCCATTAAAACTACGTATTGTAGGAGGGAAACAAATTGGACAAACATGTTGTATTAGAATCAATAAAAAAATTAAGGGAAATTTCTCCTAAAAGGAAGTTTAATCAGACATTAGATATTTCTGTTAATGTTGCTAAGTTAGATATAAAGAATCCTGAACAAAAAATTGATGTTTTTGTACAATTACCACATAAGCTATCAAAAGAGCCAAAAGTTTGTGCGTTGGTTGACAGAGAATTAAGTACTAAAGCAAAGACATTTGATAAGTGTATTGTTAGAGAAGAATTTGTTAATTATTCAAAAGATAAAAAGGAATTAAAAAAATTATCAAGAGAGTATGATTATTTTGTTGCTCAAGCAAATTTAATGGCAGAAGTCGGTTCTGTTTTTGGTAGAGTTTTAGCACCATTAGGAAAAATGCCAAATCCTAAAGCTGGATGTATTGTTCCTCCAACAGCAGATTTAGAACCATTAGCAAAAAGATTGAAAACAACGGTAAGATTAATAACAAAAGAACAGTTAGTTATCAAAGCTATTGCTGGTACAGAAAATATGAGTGATGATGACTTGGCTGAAAATATATTAGCTGTGCACGGCGCATTGCTTCATAAATTCCCGCAAGGGGAAAAAGTTAATATGAAATCATTTTTAATTAAATTTACAATGAGCCCATCTGTTCAAATAACAGATAAAGGGCCAGTTTGCAAAGAAATAAAGGTTGAAGAAAAACCTAAGAAGAAGGTGGCTAAAAAATGAAAGCTACACACATTTCTCAAAAAAAGAAGAAAGAAGTTGAAGTTTTGAAGAAATTATTACAATCAGATGAAAATGTTGGTATAATTGATTTAACCAATCTACCTTCTGCTCAATTCCAAAGAATTAAACATAAATTGAGAAAAGATATGCAAGTTAGAGTTACAAAGAAAAGTTTACTAAAACTTGCGATAGAACAAGTTAAAGAAAAAAGAAAAGGAATTGAAAATTTAGAGAAATATTTAGTATCAAGTATGCCTGCGTTAATGTTGACAAAAGAAGAACCATTCAAGATTGCAAAATTAATATCTAAGAATAAATCTCAAACAGCGGCAAAACCAGGACAAGTTTCTCCAAAAGATTTGATTATTCCTGAAGGTCCAACTTCTTTTTCGCCAGGACCAATTATTGGTGAACTTGGAGCAGCAGGTATTAAGGCTGCAATTGAAGGTGGAAAAGTTGTAATCAAGAAAGAGACAACTATTGTTCATAAAGGAGATATTATCACACAAAAACAATCAGATATGCTTGCTAAATTCGGAATTAAGCCAATGGAAATTGGAATAAATTTAGTAGCAGTCTACGAACAAGGAGAAGTATATGACAAGGAAATACTTTTCACAGATGAAGAAGCATACATAGAAATGATCAAGACAATTGCAACAGAAGCATTAAACTTAGCAGTATTTGCAGAATATCCAACAGAGGAAACAATGCAAATATTAATACAAAGAGCTGAGAGAGAGAAGTTAGCAGTGAAACATGAATTAAAAGATGTAGAAACAGAATTTGGTGCAGGAGTCGAGCTTAATCAAACAGAAGTTGCTAGAAAAAATATATTAGAATATAGCGACAATATGGCAGATAAAGCACATGATTTAATTGAAAAAGCAAGAGATGAAATGCTAGGAGAATAAAAATGGAACTAATATACGCCGCATTACTCCTTCACAAGTCAGGAAAACCTATTAATGAAGAAAATCTTAAGAAGGTTGTGACTGCAGTTGGGGCAAATGTAGAAAGTGCAAAAATAAAAGCAGTAGTAGCTGCGTTAGAGAATGTAGATATAGAAAAAGCAATAAAAGAAGCAGCTGTTGTAAGTGTTGCACCAGCAGGTCACGCAGCTCCAGCAGAACAACCTAAGAAAGAAGAGAAAAAGGAAGAGAAGAAAGACGATGGTCAAGTAATGGCTGGTCTTGGCGCTCTATTTGGTTAAATTCTCTTTTTATTTTTTTATTTTAGGTTTGAGTTGAAGTTAGATGGCCAATGACAGGAATATACGGGAAGAAGTAAACGATTTAAAGAAATCGCTTAATGAATTAAATGTTCAAAAAGAAGAATGGTTTACGCAGAAAGAAAGTCTGAAGAAAGACGTAGTTAATCTTATTTCTCAAATTAAAAAAATTAAGTTTAGCAAAGATAAAGATAATAAAGAAGTCCAAGAACTAAAGAAAGTTCGAGACGATTATAATTCTCAAGTTAAAGATATGATAAAAAAATATCAAGAATTAAATGATAAAAAAGAAAAAATTCTAAAAGATAAAAAGATAAGATTTGATCCTTCTAAATTAGTTAAACAAATAGAACAATTAGAATATAAAATTGAACATGATGCAGTTTCTTTTGAAGCTGAAAAAAAGTTAATGAATCAGATTAGAACATTAAAAAAGCAATTAGATGAAGCTGGCGATGTTCAACAAATGTTTAAAGATTTGAAACTACTATCTGAAAAGATAAGAGAAACTAAATTCAAAGCAGATGAAGCACATAAAAAGATAAGAAGTCAAGTTAAGCAAGATAAATCTAGTTATGATGATTTTATAAAACTTACAAAACAAATTAATGAATTGAAGAAAAAACAAGAAGAGGCATTTAATAATTTTATAGAGTCAAAAAATAAATTTTCAGGGATTAATCAACAATTAAAAGACAAATTAAAAGATGTTAAAAAAATAAATGTTGATAAAAATGTTAGATATAGACAAGAAGAAAACAAATTACTAGAACAGAAAACAAGAGAGGTTGAGGAAAAATTAAAGAAGAAAAAGAAATTGACTACTGAAGATCTTTTAGTTTTCCAAAATTCTTCTAACAATGAATAATTTTATTTATGGACTTATATTAAGTATATTACCAATATCTGAGTTAAGAGGTGGGATACCTGTTGCAATGTCTTCAGGTATTGATCCATGGATCGTATTCTTTTCTTGTGTTGCGGTTAATATATTTGTTATTCCTATCGCTTATTTCTTTTTAGATTTCTTGCATCATAAATTTTTGAAATTTGAAAGGTATAGAGTACTATTTGGTAAAGTAGTGATAAGAACAAAAAGAAAAATAGAGAGTAAGATTGGAACTAAATGGCAATATCCTGCTTTATTCGCTTTTGTGGCTGTGCCATTACCTGGGACAGGAGCATATACTGGTGTAATTGCTGCATGGCTTTTTGGAATGAACAGGATTAAATCGTTTATTGCAATAGCATTAGGAGTTTTAGTTGCAGGTGTAATTGTTACGTTAGCTACGCTTGGTGTTTATTCTTTGATATAAATATTTTACATCTGAATAAATAGGTATAGATTTTATTTTGTATTTTGTTACTAAGAATATCCATACAAATGCAACATATAACCCTGATACAAAGTTCCAGAATAACATATGAACTTGTTCAAAAAGATTGTAATTGTTTTTTATTAACAAAAAGATTAGAAATTCTATACGAATTAAGTTTAATACAAAGATAAATAGTGAGCCTAGTAAAAACATTTTAACTGAGGTTTTCAGTTTAATATCTTTTGTGAAGATTATTAATAAGAATAGTAAAGAATATGCGGTTAAAGCTATACATGCAGGTACAAAAGTTATAACTTGATTTTGAACGTAAATAGAATTTTCGATTATTTTTGATGGATAAAATAGGTTTAATATTAAATTAGAGAGATTTATTGTTAAAAATGTTAGAATTTCTCCTAAAAATTTGTAAATGAGTAAAAAAAGTATGATAAAGAGTAACCTTGATGCTAGTTTTTTTGTATATTTCATTAAAAAATTAATTAATTTGTCATTTCTTAAGGTTTTCCAAAGCTTTCGTAAGGTTTATAAACGATTCACAACTACTGAAGTGTAACAAGATATCTTTACAGGGGGTAAAAAAATGAAAAAACTAATGTTAGTTTTAATATGCATGATTTTTGTAAGTGCTTTTGTTAATGCGACTGTAACTTTAGACAAAACTGAAGGTACAATCGAAGTAGATCAAGGAAGTTCTGCAACAATACAACTTACAGTAACAAATAACAATAACTACGATTTTACGAATGTTAAATTATCTACAGAAAATATAAATGATTTTATGGATTCTGGAGATAATCAGATTACGATTGGATTCTCAGATAATGCTGATAGTACGGGATTTAGTTTAGGTGTAAACCAATCAAGAACTATAATTATAACTGCTACTACAGAAGAAACTCAATATTTAGGTGAATTGAGTGGAGCGATAATAGCTACTGCTACTAGACCAGATAATGGAACTGAAACAGCTAGATTCACTTTAACTGTTGATACTCAAGCAGATATGATAGACATAACACTGGATGAAGGAAATTTAGATGATGAAATGTATCCTGGTGACAGTGCTAGTTTTTCAATTGAAGTTGAGAACAATGCAGGTTATGATTTAGAAGATGTTCAAATAACTGTTTGGATAGTAGATATAGAAGATGGAGATGACATAGATATAAAATCTTCAAAATTCGATTTAGATAGCTCTGATAATGAAGAAGTTGATTTCGATTTTGATATACCTTATAATGTTGATGAACAAGAATACGATATCAAAGTTAAAGTAAAAGGTCAAGACGCAGATGATTCAAATAATGATTTTGAAATAATAAAAACGTTTAATCAAATTGTTGATGTAGCAAAAGAAGAAGATGAAGAAGTTTATTTAACAGAACCAAATCTAGCTTTTGACACATTTAAATGTGGAGATTCATTCAATGTTGATGTAAGCACTATAAACATTGGAACAGATGATTTAGACAATGCTTATTTGGAATTGATGATAGATGGTACAGATATTGTTGTAAAATCTGAAGAATTTGATTTAGAATCAGATAATTACGATGATAGAGAAAAAGATGTAGACTTCTTAGTCAAGTTACCAAGCGATTTAGATGAAAAAACTTATCAGATTAGAATTTTGGCTTACACTGAAGATGATGATGTAGTAGGTAGTGTTTACAAAACTATAACTATAGAAGAATGTGGTGTAGTTCAAGATGATACAAACGACGAAACTGATAGTGAAACAGAAGATGAAGAAACTGAGGATGAAGACAATACAGTTTATTTACCAACTGGATGGACTACAAAGTTTTTCAGTAGCGAAAACGGAAAGACAATCTTCTGGTTTATGGGCAATTTAGCACTTTTAGTTATAATTGTCTACTTCGTTACAGTTTTAGTCAGAAAGAAGTCAGTAAAGAAATAAACATTTCTTTCTTTTTTTTATTTTAGTTGGAGGCAAAAATGTCATTAGAAATTATGTTGGGATTTAAAAATAAACAAGAAAATGTGAATGGAATTGCAATAGGGTTTGATAATGTTATAACTCATTGCAAAGGTCTAGAAATTGGTATTATGTGTATGCCAGATAATAATGAAGACTTGAATTTATCAGGAGTAGGACTTAATTTTTTTGGAGGTTATAAGAATTTAAGAGGAATCGCAGCAGGTCTTATAACTGGAACATTGGGAGAAGGAGAAGGTATATTAATTTCTGGATTAAATGTTGTAAATGACAAATTCAAAGGATTTAATCTTGGAGCAGTTAACCTTTCTTTTGGAAAATTCTATGGTGTTCAAATTGGCGCTGTATGTTATGCTAAAGAAGGAAATTATCTTCAGATAGGTTTATTGAATATAAGAAAAGATGGAGATAAATTAGATTTTAGCCCTGGAATTGGTTATCATCATTCACCACAAAGCGAAGATTAATCTTTCTTTTTTTATTAATTTTTTATGTTCTAGATATATTTATAAATCATACATAAGCTAGTTATTTTGAGTGGACTCGTAGCTCAGCTTGGATAGAGCACTAGCCTTCTAAGCTAGGGGTCGCGGGTTCAAATCCCGTCGAGTCCGCTTTTTTATGGGCGCATAGCCAAGCGGTAAGGCAATCGCCTGCAGAGCGATCATGCGGGGGTTCAAATCCCTCTGCGCCCTTTACCAATAATTTTTTAAACTATTAAAGTAATTTATTACTAATGAAAAAGAAAAAAAGAAATATTAAAATTTTAATTTTTAGTATTATTATAGTTTATTTTGTTGGCTTTTTAGGGAGCATTTTTACAAGTGACAATACTAACTCAGATTGGTATAAATCTATAAAACCAAGTATAACACCTCCAAATTTTGTCTTTCCAATAGTTTGGAACGTTTTGTTTTTTTTGATTGGTATGTCTTTGTACTTTGCATGGACCGAATCAAAAAAGAAGGATAAAGGTAATATAATATTATTTTATGGATTAAATTTTGTTCTAAATGTGTTA
>PNOQ01000049.1 GCA_013824915.1 Nanoarchaeum sp.
AACTTTCTAATTAACTTGACTTAACACACTTTTCTGATACAACCTGACAACCCTCTTTTGTTGAGCATTCTTCAAGAGTATAAGCATTACAAGCATCAACACTAGAACTAGACTCTCTTCTTCTTATTTCCACAGTTGTTTTCTTCTCTAATTCATAAACATATTCAGCTCTTGCAATTATAGGAGATAATAAAACAAAATTAACTCTTTCTCCTTCAGTTTGCACACTCTCTTCAGGGAATACAGGAATACTAAAGAAACATTGTAATTGTACATTAGATTTCAAATCTTTCATACAACTTCTAGAAGTTAATCCAGTTCCATTCAAATCTTCCTTAGTACAACCAATATTTACTTTTTCACTAAATGCATAAGGAGTTAATTTATACAAGTTATACAACTTCTCTCCAGTTTGTTCATCCAATTCTTCTCCATATAACTCAAAATCACAAGAGTTAGGATTATTTTCTAAAACAATTTCAGGAGTAACTTTCAAAGTCAAATCTTTTACATATTTTATATTTCCATTATTCCAATTAGGAGTTAATGATACTTGTAAGAAATTTGGATCAGTACCTTCCGTAAATGGTTGTGAAGTTCCGGTGCCTATACCTAAATTAATCGGGCCAGGAGTAGATTTCGAATTAACTACATTACCAACAGTTATCAAATCATCTTGAACATCATAATAATCAAAAGGATCTTCTTGTTTTTCATAAACTATATTTTCATAAGTTTCCTTACGCATTACATATATATTATAATAAGCTTCATTAACAAAATCAAAACTAGCTTTGAAACTCATAGTTTTAGTGTTTAAAGTAGCTGAACCAATATTAACATCAGACCCATTAAATATACAACCAACACTTTTTCTTGTTTTAACACCATTTCCAAAATAACTATAATCTGCTGGCTGTACTAATGCTTTGCCATAATAATCTTCTAAACTACAATTAAAAACTATATTAGACATATTTCTTGACAAACTAGCAGCTTCCACAACAGCGATTCCTCTAACATCATTTCCTTGGAAATAAGTAGTCTGTGAAGATTCAAAATTTACAATTTCTACACCTACATCTTCATATTCTTCACTATCATCAATTTCAGAGCTATATGTTTTCATTCTAGCAGGATTTTTTATATATTCCCACCAATAAGAAATTCCTCTAGTAGGATTTTGATTATCTATTGCTATACTAGCATCTTTTGCAATTCCTTCTGCTTTTCCACTTTTGAATAACTGTATACCAATAAAAACTAAGCCAACTAAAGCCGCAACAAGAATTAATCCTAATAAACCCTTTAATATATTCCCAAATACCGAACTACTTCTATTATAATACATCACCAATCTCTTTTTCCCCAAACAATTTACTCATACCAAACTTTTAATTCATTAATCTGGAATTCATTCTCAGGTATTATTTCTAAAAAGTTATTTGTCTTTTTAACATAAGTTGTTATATCTCTTTCAAAAAAGTTATCTTCACTATCCAAAACAATATCATGTCCATTCAAAACTATTTTAGCTTTTTTAACTACATCATTCATCTTTAAAGATAAATAATAATTTTCTGCACTGTCATAAACTCCTTCCCCAATATCAAATGAATAAGAAGGATATATTTCTTGATTTAAATCATTAACAACTTTTACAGGACTTAATATAAAATTACCACCATCTATTATGAAAGAAATATCATTTTCTCCAACTTGCAATTCTTGTGATTCAATAACAACAGAATCATCAATACTTTCACAATTTAAAAATCCACTATGAATTTCTTTATCATTCAAAAATATTTTTAAAAGAGTTTGATCATCCGCAGAATTACAAACTATAGAATATTGCAAACTTGAACTTTGTAAAGCATCTAATTCTCTATTACTTATTGAAAAGACTCTAGTTTGTGTGTGCTGAACAATTTGGAATTCTTTTTTTAACTCTAAAGATTTTATTTCATATGCACTAGTTTGCCAGAAAGTAGAACTACTTGTGTATATTTTTAAATTATTATTATGTTCTAAATAAGTATTAGGTAATTGAATTTGTTTTGCTTCAACTCCATCAATTTCTTCGGAAAATATAACATGCCCGTTTAGCTCAATAGACAATGTACCTTTAGATTCTACAGACTTAAATGCTAAATAAACACTGTTTAAATTATCTAAATCATCAATTTCAAAAAGAATATCTTGATCTGTTGTTCCAAAGAAACCTCTAGAAACAGTTAAAGAATCAGCTAAAACTTCATTTTCAGGATCAACCTTCATGTATAAAGTTACAGGTTCTAACTCATGTGAAAAACTATCTTTCATACTAACCATGCCAGGTTTGTCATAAAGAACTTGACCTAATGTTTGTTGTTCTCCACATAGGTTTTGACAGTTCTCATGCTTTAACAACATACATCTGTCACAAGCAGGCATTAGTAGTAAATAAATAATAATAAATAACGCAATAAAAATAGCCAAAGAAGCTATAGACCCTTTTTTGTTTATTACCATGCTTAGAATTACCCAAAAATAATTTAAAAGGTTTTCTATTAATCCATGTACTTAGCAAGTTTGGGAAAATCCTTTGCTATCTGTTTATTTACTCTATTTTCTGACTTTAATTCTTCTTTTGAATCATTTTTCTTAACTTTTCCCTTAAAAAGTATATGATAGAATTCATGCATAAAAATAGCCTTTACAAAATTTTTATCTTCTGTAATTTCATTCAAAATATCTGCGCTAGCATAAATTGTATCATTTTCAATTGAGTGCACTGTTAAAGCCCCAACTAAAGGAACAATAGCTAGTTTCAAATTATCTTGTACCAATTTACATTTTTTAGCAATTTGGTTAAATTCTTTTTGATTAATTAATTTCAAAGAACATTTTATCTTATTTTTTTTAGAGAAATCAGAATACGCACTATTAAATATTTTCAAAACGTCTTTTTCATTAAACATACTTAAATCTAACAAAAAAAGGTTTATAAATATACTTATCAAAAAAAGATTATGTTTGATTGGATAATATTAGCCATAGTTGTAGTTTGGTTGACATTTGCAGCTATTTGTGACATAAAAACAAAAGAAGTCCCAGACTGGTTAAATTATAGTTTAATTATTTTAGGATTAGCAATTTATTCATTCAAATCTATACAAATAAATTCATTTTCTCCAATATTAAAAAGTTTAGCTGCGTTTGGTATATTCTTTGTAATCTCAGAACTAATGTATTATTCTAAACAATGGGGTGGTGGAGATACAAAACTATTAATGGGTTTAGGAGCAATACTCCCAGAATATCCTTCTCAATTAATTAGTGTATTCAATCCAAATTTAACTTTACCTTTCCCAATGATATTATTTATTAATATATTATTAATTGGTGGAATTTATGGTTTAGTAATGTGTTTAGCTTTAATTTTAAAAAACACAAAAGCATTCCACAAGAACTTCAAAGAACTTACTAGTCAAGTTAATATTAAACGTTTAAGATTAATAATTTTAGTTTTATCTTTATTATTTATAATTTTAGCATTGATAATAAAAGTTTATTCATTGCAACTTGCATTCTTTTTCTTAGCAGTATTTCCATTTTTGTTCTTTTACTTATATTTATCTGTGAAATCAATAGAAAACATTTCCATGTATAAAATATTACCAACATCAAAACTAGTTGAAGGTGATTGGATAGCTGAAGATATTAAAATAAAAAATAAATTAATTTATTCTAAAAAATCTTTGGGCGTAACAAAAGAACAAATAGAACTAATAAAAAAACACAAGAAAAAAGTTTTAGTAAAAGACGGAATAGCATTTGTTCCATCATTTTGGATAGGAACAATAATTAGTATTTTATTTGGAAATATTATTTTTTAACCAATAGCTCTTCTAACATCAGTTATCTCTGCAGAATTAACTTCTTCAAATTCTTCTACTTGTTCAGCTATAGGATCAGGACTTCCTAATTTTTCATCCATAACAAAAAATATGATTAAAGCTTTCAAACCAAAAGCAACTGGTTCTATTTCAACTTTAGTTTCAGTTTTTTCTTTAACAAACTTGTAAATTAATTCCTTAACTTTTAATTCTAATTTATGTAAATCAGTTTCAGGAGAAGAAGGCATTACTTTTAATGTAGCTACTGCTCTTGCCATTTTAATTTGGACCTTCGAACCCACATTCTGGGCACTTATATTTTACCGCTCTATCTCTACAATTATTACATCTTATTATTTTAGTTTTATCACAACTAGGGCAATCAAAAACTACAGACCCAGTTAGATTAGTTATGTCTACTTTACAAGAAATACAATGTAATTGCTTTTTTTCGTTTTCCATGATATTTCATGGGTAATTGAGGTATTTATAAAGTTTTTGACTCAGTCTTATCTTGGTACATAATGGTGTTTTGTACATCTTGGCTCATATTCTTGGTCACCAACTAAGATTAAAGGAGAATCATAAGGCGCAGGCTCCCCATCTATTAACCTTTGAGTCCATCTTGCATCTGCTCCACAATTAGTATAACTACACATAGCTATTAATTTAGAAACATTGTCTGCCATACAAAGAAGTTTAGCCATTGGCCCAAAAGGTTCGCCCCTAAAATCAGTATCTAATCCTGATACAAGAACGTTTTTATCTTGTTTTATTAGTTCTCTTACTACATCAGTTAAAGAAAAATCAAAAAATTGAGCTTCGTCTATTGCAATAAATTTTACTTCTTTTTGAGCAGTTGAGAGTGTATCATACATTTGATGAGGATATTCAGCATCTATTAAAACAGAATCCCATTTATCTCCCGCTCTTGAAACAATTTTACCCGGTTCAAACCTATCATCAATTCTCGGTTTGAAAACAATATATGGAACATGAACATTATATTGAAGCTTATCTAACCTAAAAACAACTGCACGAGTTTTACCCGATTTCATTGGCCCAGTAATTACTTCTAGAGTTCCTGGATGAAAACCTTCTAATAAATTTAGCATAAAAAAAGGAAAAGAAAGAGAGTTAAAAATGTTGTGTTATTCCTCGTCTCGAACACCACTTTCAGTAATGTAAAACATTGCTTCTGCTTCAGGTAAATTCGGGCTATCAACAAGCTTAGCAACTCTTGAACCTTTTTTACCTCTTCTTAAGTAAAGTCTAAAAGTCGAATTATGTCCAACAATATTACCACCTATAGCTTCATTTGGATCTCCAAAGAAAGTATCAGGCCTAGCCATTACTTGATTAGTTACATAAACCGCAACATTATGATTAGCAGATAATTTCATCAAGTCATGCATATGCTTATTCAATTTTTGTTGTCTTTCAGCTAATGAACCTCTACCAGCAAACTCAGCCCTAAAATGCGAAGTCAAAGAATCAACAATAATAAGTCTTATTGGTAATTTTTCTTTAGTTATTAAATCTTCAATCTTTTCAACCAAAATCATTTGATGGTCTGAATTAAAAGCTCTAGCAACTCTAATATTTTTCAAAGCATCTTCTGCTTCAAGTCCGACAGCTTCTGCAATCTGTTTTATTCTTTCAGGTCTAAACGTTCCTTCAGTATCAATAAAAACAGCCATACCTTCTGCCCCGCCTTTATCTTTAGGCAATTGTACACGAACAGCTAAAGAATTAGCTATCTGAGTCTTTGAACTACCATAAGCACCAAAACATTCAGTAATACATCCACTTTCAAAACCACCGCCGATTAATTTATCAAAAGCTTCACTACCACTAGTTATTTTGAAAACACCTTTTCTTTTTTCTAATAAATCCATTCCTGTTTCAAAACCCATATCTAACTTAGATCTTGCAGTTTGAATCATCTTTCTTGCAACACCATCACCAACACCAACTGCATTAGTTAGTTCGCTAATAGTTGCAACTGCTATAGCTAGTATATTATCATAACCTGCTTCTTGTAATTTTTCAACTGTTGCCGGTCCTACTCCAGGTAAATCTTTTAATGTAAATTCTTCTTTAGTCATCTTCTTCCACCTCATTAGAATCAAGTAATAAATTTTCTTGAGCTTTTTGTAAAACTAAAATTGCTCTAGCGAGATCTGTTCTTCTCATATTGATCGTAGCATCACGCCACAAATTTTTGTCATCTTTCCAAGCTTTCCTCAAGCTTACTGTTTTGAATTCAACTTTGTCGCCATTAACTTGTCTTTCGTTGGCCCAAATCGCACATTCTATAGAGCCAGATTTATATTTTTGTATTGGTTTATTCATATTTATATCGCCTCCCCTTTTCGGTTTTTATTTCACGGAGTTAGAACTAGCTAGTTTAATGTCATTTATAAATAATTTCCTGGTGGTTGGCAAGCTGGCAAGCGTTTAAAATTGTATATATAAACACTTATAAACATTAGAATAATACCCGAAATATGAATGATGATTGGAAAGTTGAGATTGGAAAAAAAATAAAAAAGAATAATGAACGAATGTTAAGAACCTCGATTTCAATATCAATTGGACCAATAGTAATTATGTTGTTATTCTTGTCTAATCAATGGGTTTCAGGTATTATAATTCTTGCTATAGGATTGTATGTTTATTTCGGAGCACCAAAGGGATCTAAGGTGACATTGATAGATACTCTAGCATTTTATTTTCAAGAGTTTGTTGACAAGTTAGACAAATTTAAAGATAATGAAGATGATTATAAATCAGAATCCATAAAATTGTTAGGGAAAATAAATTTAGAGATAGGTGACTACTTAGAAAAAAGAGCAAACTTAATATGTTTAGACAGAAAAGAAGAAAAAAATTTCAATGAATTAAAAGAGATAAGAGAATTTTCAAAAAAAATCATACTTTTCGTCAAAAATTATGAAAAAAACAAACAACATAAAGACCAGATTGCAACTAGCTTAAAAGTTTCGGCTTCAGCATTGAATAGAAGTGGCTACCTTGACGAAGAATCGATAAAACCAATAAGAATAATAAATAAAATCATTTTTGATTTTACAGACACAGAAAAAGAAGGATTGAAAAAAAATTTTAGTAGACAAAAGATCAAGAAGAGAGCAGGGATAATATTTATATTTGGGATTCTAATACCAGGTATCTCAATATTAGTACATAGTTTAAATTCTAAATTTAGTGTTGATGCAGAAATAGGAGCAATATTAGTTAGTGTTATTACAGGAATAGGATTATTATTCCAAAAAAATAATTAGTTCTCATTCCGAAACCTTTAAAACTAGCAATTTAAAATCAATTCGAAGTAGGGAGGCACAAAATGGCAGCAAAAAAACAAGCAAAGAAAGAAGAATGCGGAGATAATTGCGATTGTAATCACAATCATCAACAGATATCAATGCAACAAATAGTAGAACACAACCATATATTACTAAACGCAATGATTGGGGTTCTTTTAGAAAAGAAATTAATATCTGAACAAGATATCAAAGCTAAATTAAAAGAAATGGGCATTCCTCAACCGGAATAAACCTTCTTTTTTTATATTACTTTAGCTTTTAATATAACAACTTCTTCTAGTGGTTTATCTTGAGAGTTAGTATCAACTTTAGCAATTTTATCAACTATATCCATACCCTCAATTACTTTACCAAAAACAGGATGTTTTCCATCTAAAAAGTTATTATTTACTAAGTTAATAAAAAACTGACTACTTCCAGTATTAGGCCCAGCATTAGCCATAGCTATAGTTCCACGATTATTCTTACTATTCTTACCAAACTCATCTTTTATCTTAGGAATACTAGGATCACCATAACCAGTTCCAGTAGGATCTCCACCTTGAATCATAAATCCATCTATAACTCTATGAAATATTACTCCATCATAAACTCCATCTTTAGCTAACTTTACAAAATTGCCAGTAGTAATTGGCATATCATCATACATTTCAATTTTTATATTTCCCATATTAGTTTCTAATAAAACTACTTTCTTTGCATTTCCAACCATTGTCAAAACCCCCAATATAATTACAATTAAAACAACTATCAAAGTAATTAATTTCTTTTTCATAATTTTACTAAAAATAATGTGTATTTAAATCTTATCAAAACAACATCCAAACAACAGCAGCTAAAAACACAAAGAACAAAGCATAGTCAACAATTGTATTACTTCTAACAACTCCATTTATCTGCGTTCTAAAAGGAAACAAAGGTCTAGTTCCATCCGGAGTAAAACTATCTAACAATAAATGCGAACCAAATCCAATAAATGTTGCAGCTGCCCAAGTACTTCCAAAAATAAAGTAAGTACCACCATAGATTACAAATCCAAATAATAAACTATGTATAAATCCTCTATGCCCAAATAATAAATTCAAAATAAAAGAAATAGGTTTTACTTTACCGCCAATTTTACTATGATAACTATCTATATCTGGAAAAACAGAAAAGAATGCAACAACAGCTAAAAACAATAAACTATTTGGAATAGTAAACGCTTCAATAAAAAATAGGCCAGCTAAAATACCAAATATTAAATGTGTTTTAAACATCATTTTTCGTACATCTGAATTAATTCAACAGGATCAGCTTCTTTAACATTACTAGATATTATTTCTAGTCTGTCCATCATTTGGTTTCTAATAACTCTTCCGCTAATTAACATTTGTTTACCCAAAACATCTCTCTTAAAAGAATCTAATGCTTCTATGTTTGCATTTGCTATTTCTTCATGAGATTTATTTAATAATTGTGCAGCTTGATTAGCAAATAAAACTATTCTAACGTTTCCTGAACCATCATCAAAAAATATATTCACAATTGGTGATTTTTTAGGTTCAACAATATCATGTGTATTACATTTATAATCTAAACCTTGTTGGAATACTTTTTTATTACAATTTGGGCAAGCCAAATAATGTCTTGGTTCAAATAATTGAACTACAGTCCCATTTAATTCAACTTGCATTCCTTCTTTTAGCTCAGATATTTTAACAGATTCAGCTTTCTCAACATTACCAACTCTTGCCTGTACTTCAGCAACTTTTTCACCATCTGGATTAATATCTAATATTGCTCTAGAACCAAGATGTAATTCATTATAATTATTATTAACTCTAGAATAAGCATTATTAACTCTTAAAACATCACCTTCATTAATAGCGCCATCTTCAAGTAATTTTATTAATTTTTCATCCCAAATAACTAATCTTAAACTTCCAGTTTCATCACCAATTAACAAATTAGCAACTTTCCCAGATCTACCTTCTTTGTTAAACTCTCTAACTCCATAAATAGAAACAACTCTAGCTAAAACATTAACAGAACTAGCGCCCCTAGGAACCTCTCTCAATTTAAATCTTCTATTCCCAAAGTTTTCTACAAGTTTTACTCCAAGTTGATTAGCAATTATTTGTGCAGCGCCCTCTCTACTTATTAAATCGGATAAACTCTTTATTTTTTCTTCAATTTTTTTATCCAAAACATCTCTAGACATAGCAGTCTCTTTCATAATTTTTTGTACTATATCTTCATAAGTCATACCGAGCATTCAAACACCTCTCCTACTAAAGGATTCAATTCTTCAAAATCGATAGCTGCTTTCAGTATCACCTCTTTTTCCCCAAAAGCATCTACGATTTTATCAGAAGGTAGCTCCACTTTATATAATTTGTCCTCATTTTTCCACACGAAATCAGCATTATCAGACCAACAGTTTCTGTCATCTCCACATAAATTGACTATTCTTTCGACTTTCCAGACATTATTCATAACAGAATCTATATCATAATCGTAACTAATTGAAAAGCCATTCTTTGGTTTCATTTTAATCTCATAATTATCTTGTTTACTAGTATATTGTTTATTATTTTGTAAGTTTAGTATTATTTTAGTTCTATCAAAGTTTAAATCAAAATCATAGCTAGCTTTCAAACTTGAATTAATAGATTTAATCAAATTAGAATTTACTAACTCAACATTTGGAAAACAATTAATATTATCTCGTTTCCAATAAACATAACCATCACTAGTTTTACTTTGTTTGTAATACGCTCCATTTTCCATAAGCGTTACAAAATCATTAGCAAAGTTTTGTTTTATAATTTGTTCATCATAAATAGCATCTGCTTTCGATTGAAAATCTAAATTTATTAGTTCTACAGTACTTGCTCCAATTACTCCTTTCTGATTTTCTGCAGCTTCCGAACTAAAAAACAAGAATGCACCTAAACATAGTAAAGTAAATACTAATACTAATGTAGGCATTATTCCTTTCTTATTCATTCGAAACATTTTGCAACCTCTCTTGCTTCCATTTTTTCATCATATTCAGATATATCTAAACATAATTCTTCATCTGTAGGATAATCAATACAAGTTTTTTTATCACTTAGTTCATTAATTTTTATATCTTTAATCTCAAAACCATAACAACTACCATAAACTTTATCAAAAATATTTCTAGTTTTTTCTTCTAATTGATCTTTCTTAGTTTCATCAACTAAATATAAATTTAATAAATCCGAATTAGTTTTCAAATAAGATTCAATAACAAAAATATTTTCATCGCCATAATTAACATTTTCTAGTTCTAACTTATTATCTTTTTTTCCAAACACATCTAAAAAAGAAACCGCAACTAACATCACTAATAATAAAACAGTAAGCAATATACTAAATATATCCGATAAAGTTGTGTCTCCTTTTTTATTTAACATAAGTCACCACCAATATATCTAACATTCCTTGTTTTATTTGATTATCTTGATTAAACAATACATATTTTCTTGTAGAATAACAATCTATATTAGAACTTTTTAATCCGCAAGTAACTTTTTGAGAAACTAACAAAGTATTTACTTCAGCAGCCGAAACTTCTACTCCTTCTAAATCATATAATTTTAATTCAACTCCTGTTTTTTCTTGTGTAGGTAAATTAAAACATTTTTCAAGATTTTCATTGTAAAGTTTATTGAAATTTATAACTCCATTGTCATAACCTAAACAATCTGGACTATTGAACAGTCTATAAACTGCAAGATGTTCATCTAACTCAGCTCGTTTTACATCTGTATTCAAACTATTAGAAAAAGCAAAAACAACAACTAAAGCAACAAATATTATCATCAAAGAATATGGAATCATTTTCATTAATTCCTGTTCAAATATCTGTCCTTTCTTAAAAACCACCACCAGCACCTCCGCCACCACTAATTCCTCCTTCACCAACAAACTTACCATCTCCGAAACTAGCTCCGCTTATAGTTAATTTATCTACTTTCTTATCTAAAATAATTTTTGTGTACACACCAGCAACAAGATATTCTTTATTCAAAAATAAATTATCGGCACAATAAGTCTTAGCACCACTTTCTAAACTAGTACCTTGTAATGCAACAACAAACAAACATTTTTCATTAAATCCAACTCTATAAATCTTTACCTTAGAAACATCCGGATTAACATAATAATCAATTAATATTTCACCTGGACTACTCAAAACAAAATCAGACATCAAAGCTAGATCATTAGAAATCAATTTTTCTTTGAAAGAATCAGCATCAGCAGCTTTATTCATAAACATTAACAACGGAATAAAAACAACTACAACAATCACAACATAACCCGACCAAAAATAAGCTCTCTCTTCTGTCATAAAACAAACTTAATGGTTTGCTATTTAAATCATTTATCCTTCTCTAATATCTTAATAGAATTATTATTCATATCAACTTCAAGGTTAACATACTTGCCTTGAACCTTAGTTATTACCCCACCATTCAAACCTTCTATCTTGTCAAAATCATAAGCTTTTACAAGTTCTGAGTCTTTACAAGCATTGGCTCCATTATTATCTTTACAAATCACTAAACATGACTTTTGGAAACATCCAGCTGGTCTTTCATAATTCCCAGACTTTTCATTCTCACCTTTGTTAAATCCAACTAATTGAAATCCATTAGACATAAAAAACAAATAATCTTCCTTTTGCCCAGAAATCATAGTTTGAATTACACCATCAAAACCATTCAAAGATTTTTCAGTCAATTCCGAAACATCAGGAAATAATGTTTTGTAAATACTTCCACCCACATTTAACACAAAGAATAAAACTATAACTCCTATAACCAAACCTATTACAGTTTTCAGACTCATCTCTATTGCAGCTTTTTTATTCATTGTATCACATCAGTTAAATTTTTAGGCGTATTATCCACTAATCCAAAAAATTCTTTTATAGTTCCAAATATAGTACCAGATTGATTTGTAAATATTAAAACTAAGATAATAAGAACAATTAATAAAAGAATTAATCCTATTATAGTTTCAGTGGCCATTCCTTGACCTTTTTTACTTCTAAAATAAGAAAAAAAAGAATTTAACATTCTGATATTGCTGCACAAGAAACTGTTTGTATCTCTGGGCAGGTTAACTCAACATCTGCTTTCTTATCTCCATCAGTATCTATCTTAAATATTTTGTTGCAAAAGTCAGTTTTAAATTTGCCAGTTCCAGAAGTAGTAAAACTACTACATAATCCATTACAACTTACAACAGCTTTTTGTGTGTCTATCGCAGTACCACTCCACAACTGATTAATATTATCCATGAAATTTCCAGTATTTCCTGTTAAAGCAACTACTAATATTATTAAAACAAATAATGCCAATAGTGTAATGATTATAGTATTAACAGAAAGACTTTGACCCTTTTTTGAGTTTATCATTTAATCACCTCCATTTTTTCTATAAAAACGTTTATTTAAATTTTTTGGTTAAACACATACATCTTTTTCTCTTATTTTAGCACTATCTTGGTCTAATATACAAATACTATCTTGATTAGGTTTAAAGATAAAATAGTTAGGATCAACTGCTTTTCTTACATCTTTTCCTTCAATATCTTTGTAAACTAAATAGTTTATACTACCAAACTTCAAACTAGCACTAGAATCCTTTGTTTGTGAATCTAAACTAGCTAAGTTCCAAGATTCATCTGAAATACAAGGTTGCACACTGTTTAGATTATAATCTTCTACTTTTCCACCTTTATGGTTAATTAAACTAATTTTCATTCCGTTTTCTATACTAAACTTCAAAACATAATCAGTAGGTAAAGTTAAAGAGTTATTAGTACAAAAACAATTAATTTTAGTCCTAGACTTACAATCACTAATCATAGGAAGTAAATTACTCTCAACTTGAGTTTTGGCTTGTTCTTGCGCAGCTATCTCTTCAGCAGTCAAATCCACACCAAAACCAAGACTTTCAGAAATTTTTGCAAATGCTGGTCCACCAAACCCAACTACAATTACTATTACAAGTATAACTAAAAATCCAGATATTACTTGTTGAAACCCAGATAATTCTCCTTTTTTCATCCGCCAAACCTCAAAGCAATTCCTAAACTTTTAATTGCATTCATTATTTGATCTTTCTGCTTAAACACAATTATTAAAATCAAGATTAAAAATATTAACAATAAAATCCATATTCCTAACTTATCCCACATTAATTCTCCTTTTTTCATTGTTGACATACCTCAATTATTTTTTCATCATTACCAACATATAAACCATTGATGAAAGTATTTTTGTGAGTAGAAATATAAGCCTCACCAGCTACACCAACAACAGATGTACAAACAATAGCACCAGAAAGCCCCATTGTAAATGGTGACAAAGCTATTCCACCAACACATAATAAACCGGCAGCTAATCCTGAAGTAGCTCCACCAAAATCAATACCTTGTCTTTTATCTGCAAAGAAGACTACATACATTGGTTTGTTAGTAGGATAATTCTCTTCAATGGATTGATACGATGCAGGATTATAATCATCACCATAAAAGTATTCAAAAAATGTTGTCTGACCTTTCAAAGGTATAGCTTGAGTATTCAAATAGGTAGATAAATCACCAAAACTACTAATTTCTTCTTGAGTTTCTTTACTAAAATCTATTCTTGAACAAACAAAACAATAATTATCTCCTTTGCCAAAATCCCAAGTATCTAAGAAGTCTCTTTTTCCTTCATCAAATTGATACCAACAATCATACATCTCTTCAGATATTATTTTCTTTATTTCAATTTCATCTTTAGAATTAACATCAACTAAATTAGTTTCACAATTTAATTTATCTACAAGAGGATTAGTACCAAGTAATTTACTTTTTTCTTTCAATAAAACACTAGTTCTACAAGCTTCTCTATCAACAGCATCATTTCCAATATCAGTAATTAATTTAACAGCAATAAGTAATATTACAGCACTGACTATTATTATAATCGCAACAACAATATTACTTTCCAAACCTTTTTTTCCTTTAAACAATTTTATTAACCTTCCCTGTAATGAAAGCATATAATAAATATAAAACAATTATAATACACAACAAAATAAATATTTCTTTCAAATATTCTTGAATTTCACCTTTTTTGTTCATATTCATTCAGTCCATCTATTTTTTATAAACTTTTTCAAACCGCATTCAGCGCACCAGCCAAAACTGATGAAGCAATCCTATTAAACAATAATACAGTTATGAATGAGACAATCAAGTAAAGTAAAGTCCCTCTTAATAAATTCTTTCCAGCTGTATACTTCTCATTTAACTTATCAGGCCCATATTCAATTGCACTAGCTAGTACACTTAATATGTAAATTATTTGCACAATATATATTCCTACAACAACTTGGAAGAAATATCCCGGAATAGTATTCGATTGGTCAAACAATCCAGATAGCCCAGATAAATCTATTCCACTAGCACTTACGCCACTACCTCCAGTTTGTTCTAACATCACTGTTAATTTAGCTATCACACTGACAACCATACTTGATATTCCAACAACAATACCTGCAATAACTGGGGCCATAAAACTAATCTGACTCTTCATACTAGATATTATTTCACCAAGTAAATCTTTTAATCTTTCATTTACACTATGAACATTATTAACATAAACAGAAATACTAGTTAATGATTGAGATACAACCATTGGTCCTTTCCTAGCACTTTCAACTAACACTTCCATAGAACTTTGTACTAATGGGCTTGGAAATTCTAGTATTGCTCCAACATTAGGATCAAATATAGCTTCTCTAAGACTCAAACCATTTTTACTTAGATTCATATGCACTTTTTCAAAAAATCTTCCAGAAGGAGTGCCACTCATAGTTTTTGCTACATCTTTGAATGCTAGCTCAGCAGGTATTCCATCTCCAATTCTTGTGCCTAATTGGAATAGTGCAGTTGCAAATTCTTGTTCTAATCTTTTAGTTTCATTTCGTATCTTCATACTTCTACTTGTTCTACTAATATAATACCAACTAAGACCTAATGCTAATCCTAATGGAACTAAAAAACTAATTAATAATGAACCTAATCCAAAAGGCCCATTACATTTATCTTGATTACAATAGAAATCTAAGAATTTTTCTCCACCAGTACCATCACTACTTTGCCAGAAACTAAAATCAAAAGTAGGATCAATTGCATGAATTATAAATGGACTAAATCCGATTAAACTAAATAATAAAATTACAAGCATAGACAAAAATGCTACTCCCTTTTTAACTTCTAAAGGTAATCCTGCTTCACCATAACTACCCGGTCTTTTACTTAAAACATTTACACCCACATTATAAACTATCAAAGGCAATAAAATATTATACAATATAAATAAGTGGTACCATTTAACAGAACCCATAAATGAACCAATTAATGGGAATATAACTAATCCTAAAATAGGTAATATAACACCAAGCATATGTAACATAGTTATTGGATTTCTTAAATCGTGTGCATAATGCAACATGTTTTCATAAGTTCCTTCTAAAATAACAGTTAATGATTTATCTAACAATTCAATTCTTCTTGATTCTGTAGGCTCATACAAACTACTTTCAATTAATTGAAAAGAATTTACAAATTCTAAATTAGTTTTTCTCCATCTAATTAAATAATTATCTAATGATTCTTTTAATGTAGAATATTTTCCAGTTTCAACATCCCAAAAAACTTTTCTTAAATCTAAAGCTAATGGATTTCCAACGTGATCAGCAGCAAATTTAATTGCATTTTCTAAATTAGAAGTATGTCTCATATAAATTACAATATACAAAACACATAGAACCATTTGATTACCTGCAGCCATTCTCCATTTATTAGAAATATACACAGGTAATCTTGTTAATGGATTCAAAAGTAAAACAGAAACAAGTATCAATAATAATCCTAAAGCAAGTATTCCTAAGTTATTGAAAACAAAGTAAGATACTAATCCTACAACTAATCCAAACAAAGCTAAAAAACTTACAAGCAACATAGCGAAACTAGCTGCCATATTTGGAGTTATTGCAAGATGAGAAGTTTTTATTGATTCTTCAATTTTATCATAATCTTTTTTTGAAGGAGTTATCTTAACTATTCCTTCAGAGAATCTACAAAGTTTTTCATAAGTAGAAAGATTTTTTCCCAAATATTCATTTCTAAACATAGAATACTGTCTAGAAAAATCAGGACTAGGCTTATATTCAGATATATCCTTAGGTGTTAAATTCTTATCCAGCTTTTTTTTATATTTATCTAGTATATCATCTAGCTCTTTATTAGATACAGGCATCTATACACCTCTTTTTTTAATTTCCTTTTTTAACCATTCTTTCCATCTAAATAATATT
>PNOQ01000007.1 GCA_013824915.1 Nanoarchaeum sp.
AGAATAAATACTTGTTCTTCCACTAGTATTCAAGACTCCATTTAAATACCAATTATAATAATAAGAAAGATTGTTATTATCTATATCGCTAGCATTACAATAACCCATCAAATTAACCGTAGTATTTAGTGAACTCGGTGTAATATTAACATAATTCATAGATGGAGCATTATTCCCAGTTATATTCACAGAATTTGAAAAATTAATTGTTCCATAATCAATATTATCATAAGGCAGTATACTACAATTCCAAACTTCGTCCATAGCAGTTAAAGAAGCTTGCAAAGTAACATTAAACATTGTATTATTTGAAACATTATAAACTTGCTCAGAATATTTTACTGAAGTATTATACCAACTAACATTAACTAAACTAGATAAATCATCACCATCAACAAATGTAAAATTACAATCTAAATTTTCTGCAGTATCTGGACTAACAGGAGTTAAATTAAAACTAGTTGGATAAGGAACTTGATTTACAGTTAAATTTCTAGATTCAGTAGTATTCAAATTACCATAACTATCGATAGCATAAGCAGTGTAATTATATAAACCGCCCCTAACTAAGTTATCAAAATAATTTTGTAAAGGATACACACTATTATTATATTCAGATTGTAACTCTCCTTGACTTAACACTCGATTATATAATTTAACTTCATCTATACTACCATAAGTAAAATAGTTATTCCCTGCCCACCTACCAATATTAAACTGATTATCAGAATCAACAGCTAATTTAGTAGTATCGCCCGAGAAAATTCTTTCCCATGCGCCTGCATTTTTACTAATATCTATATATCCATTACTAGCATGTTTGTAACCCCTAATTGCAACAAAAGTCCACACATCATCTGTAACTTTATTAGTACTAGAATATATCCATCCGCCAGAATATGTACCAATCTCACCATCAGATTTATTTATGTACAATGCAAGACCAGAATATGGGGAATCAACATCACTTCCTACTAGAATACCATAATGATCACTACCAGGAACACCAGCAGTATTTATTTTTATCCATGCAGTAATTGTATGATAACTTGAATCGGGCATTATTCCTGTCCCAACATTTAGGTAATTTGTTATTCCATCAAACTGTATAGAATTTCCGTATTTACCAGTTGTGATTCCAGAACTAGTTAAACTTCCAGCATAGGATGCATGATTTTTCCAACTAGAATTATCACCAACAGCAGTATTGTTATACGAATCCATACTCCAATAACCAACTAAACTTCTATTCCAATCAATAAATGCAGAGGTATTTGTATTGTCTATAACTGTTACATTTACTGTAACATTATTACTAGTCCGAATGCCATTAATTGGTGTTGGATCAACGAAATATATACTTGGTTTAAATGCATCTCTTACATTTAAATTAGAAGAATTGCCCCAACCACTATAAAACGCACCATCATATAGTTTAATACTACAATTCCATACATCTCCAATAGTTAAATTTCCCGCACCAAGAATAGAAGAAAACAAATATCCACTTTGATGACTTGCAGTACCATTAGTATAATCTAAACTAAATACTTGAACATTATTTTTTGTCCAATTGACAGTTACATTCATTTTATCTAAATTATTATCGCTTATAGTTGCAGTACAGTTTAATCCAGAAGTAGTTGAATTGGTTCCATCTAAACTTATCAAAGAGACAGTTGGAATATTTGGTGAGGTAGGAGCAGCAAGTAAAGTTATATACAAAAATGTACTTCTAGTCAAATTTAATTGTTGCATTGTATAATTAGAATAGCTAATATTATTCGTAGTTATATTAAAAGTAAAATTAGTATTAATAATAGCAACTCCAGTAGAAATATTTTTCATTTCAGTTAAGTTTCTTATACTTGTCCATCCATTTGCACCAGTTAACTCTGAAAAATTCAAAGTTCCTGAAACATTGAAGAAACTAACATTTGCATTTGCATAATCTGCAGTGTCGCTAGTGTTTACATGAATTCCTAAAAACCAATTTGAATAAATAACATGATTTGTACTTGCATTAACAAATGTATTATTTAATAAAAGAGTTTCATTTCCAACACTATTTGCACCAGTATAGACATCATTAGAAGAAGTAAATAATCCATTATTTATAATTGTATTATTAATCAAAACAGTATTATATGCATAACTAATGTAAATTCCAGAAGCAGCAGAACCATTTATAGTATTGTTGATAAACGTACAGTTATCTGCTCTAGTAGATTCTCCTACATAAACTCCATGATTAGATTTTCCACCATTATTATTTAACCAGTTGTTTAAAAAAATATTATTATTAGATCCCCCATAAATTCTAATTGCTGTCCAATTACTTTGGACAATATTATTTGATTCAAAAGTACAAAAAGTGGTATTAGTAGCCACTGCCAAATTTGCATAGTACACAGTACTAATTCCTTCATTAGTAAAGTTATTATTATAAAAAGTTATATTTGTAGAATTAGATACAGTATTGCCTCTCGTGTTATTAAAAATATTATTACCTTTGACTAAACTATTACTCATAGTGTTTATATACACTCCTGCTGCTTGAGGAAAAGTTCCCATAATAGTATTATTTTCTATAACAAAATTTTGGCCTGTATGGCCCATACTTTGTTTAACAGCCGTACCACTCCCAATACCAGGATAGAGATAAATTTGAGAACCATGAGAAGTATCATTTATAGAAGTACTGTACAATGTGTTATTTATTATTCTTGTATCATTACAACCATGCAAAGCAATACCTGTAAAGTTCGTATTATATATTGTGTTATTTTCTATACTAATCCCAGTACCACCAATAGTTTGCCATTGTCCAATACTTATACCATATCCACTGATGTTCCATATTCGATTATTAGTTATGTTTATATTATTAGTTCCATTTATTCTCCATAAATTAGGATATGATCCATTGGTATAACCTAAACCATAAATTCTTATAGCATCAAATCCTGTGCCGTTTCCATTAGGTTGAGTGAATGAAAGATTATTCGAATCCAAGGTAAGATTGGAAGAGTTAGATATGTAAATCATATGTTTTGTAGTTGAATTACTTATATTATTTCTAAAAAAAGTATTATTTTGATCGTTAACAAGATAAACTGCATAATGAGTTATATTGTATAAAGTATTATTATTTACTACATTGTCTCTTATTCCTGCACCATTAAATCTTATACCATAAGTACTTGTAGTCCTAATACCAGATTCTATATAATTATTTTCAATTATACTAGAATTAACATACCCTCCTGCAAATTGTATGCCTGCAGCAGTAGCAAGAGACATATTAGTAATCTTGTTTCCACTAATATTAATATATCTAGCATAAATAGTATTAGTTAAATATATTACACTAGAAATTGCAATAATACTATTATCAAATATTGTTATGTTTTCTAATCTTCCATCTAGATAAATTCCTGTTTGAGCCGCACCAGAGTTGTTATACATGGTATTATTTGCTATAGAAATATTGGTACTAGATGGTAAACTAGTTGTAGCTAAGTAAAAAAATCTGTTAGTTATATTATAAATAGTGTTATTCGTTACACTTATATTGACTGATCTCGTAGCCGAACTTCCATAAACTCCTTCCACAAAATCTTTTATAACACAATTTTTCAAAGTAAAGTTAGATCTACCTGAAAAAGTTATGCCGTTACTGCTAGCAGCCCTAACTCCGTCAATTGTGAACCCATTACAATCTACAGTTATCCACGGTTCAGTAGCATTTGTACCTATTATTAAACCACTTCCTGCGCAATTTAACAAATCTCCAGTTAAGTTTTCTCTGCCATTTATAGTTGCACCACAAACTGCAGTATTCCTTGCATATGCTTTCTGACCACCGAAATCAAATTCCAAATAGTGCCCACCAGAAGTTATAACGTGACTACTTTCACTTCCAGTTTGATTACAATTATAATTAGGAACAACATAACTTCCATTTTCATAATAACTTTCCAAAACACTTTCGCCACAACTAAAATTTAAAAATCCCAAATCGCCATCATGACCATCAAAGCTCCAAGAAGTACCATTAATAGGAGTAACTTTCAAATCTGCTTGTCCCGTCGTGTTAAAATAAACAAACCAATCTCTACCTACAACAGGAAAACTTTGAAAGTTTAAAATAACAATACTTACATTAAATGTTTCATTTTGAGCATCACTAATCCATTCAATATAATCATAATAACTATCATTGTTTGAATCTATTGAATTATATTTAATCTTATTGTTCAAAGAATCGACAACATTAATTCCACCTTTTGTGTTTGTTATATTTGTATAAACTAATATTTTACTGTAATTCAAAGGATTAGACAAAATTATTTGTTTTTGCCAATCAGACACTTGAATTTCCTCAGCTCTCGGCCCAGGCATATAATATTCAACTTTTAAATCTTTTACTGGCCCTTCTACGATCAAGCTTCCATTATCAAACTTAGTTGCTGTTTCTTCGAAACTTACTAACCCAGTAAATCTAAATAAATTTCTGAAAAAGTTTATCACATCGAAACTTATTTTATCTATTTCAAAAATAACTCCACCCGTAATTAAATTACCAGAATCTTCTTGCACAATAGGTTCTTCAAAAATTTTGTATGGTTTTTCATCAACTATTTCATCTGTTATTTTATAAACCGAGACATTAGTTGCATTTTCAGGTAAACTTACTTCAAGTCTACTAACTTCTTCATCCAATTCAATTGTTTTTTCAAACTTTACGGGTTGATTAATTATTATGTTATAAGAAATCTCACTTATATTCATAGAAACATTAGATTCAGTTACATTCAAACTTTCATTTGTTAAATTTAAAGATATGTTAATCTCAGTTAAATTTAATTCCGTTAAGTTAAGTTCAGTTATATTGCTTAAATTCAAATCATATATCGTTTCGTTTATTTCAGTATTATTAATTTCTTCAGAAATATTTATTTCGCTCAAATTTTCCTCAGAAATATTAAAATAGGGTATAGTTTCATTTATTTCAGTATCATTGATTTCTTCAGGTTCACTAAGATTTATCACTGGTTCATCTATCTCAGTATTATTAACCTCTTCAGAATTATTTACCTCTGGTTCATCCACTTCTTCTTCCGGTTCAATAGGTTCTACCTCGACAACAGGATCTTCTTTAACAGGTGACTCTTCTTGTAATACTTCCTCAGAAGATATTTCACTATTCGAATCAACAACATCAGAAACAACGAGTGCAGTATAAGAAAAATATCCAAATAGGGAAACTAAAAAAATAATTAGAAATATCATTCCTAAAAATTTAAGACTATTACCTTCAGGGTTTTTCTTACCTAAATATATGCTAGAAACACTTCCATCTTTATTTCGGACACTCTTAAAGTAATATGGCCCAAACCTCTTCCCCCCTTTATACATATACTTTTTATACACCAAGAAAAATACCCTCTTTTACCTACAAGATTATACACAGAATTTATATAAAAAGCTTTCTAAAAAGTTTACCTACAGACGTGAATTTGTTCTATAAACTAATTTTCTTACAACCATATATCCCATTAAGATAGTCATAGCCAAAATACCAGAAATTATTAAAATTTGTTGTAAATTTGAGTTACTTTCTTTTTCACCCATGGGGGATTCTTGAATTCTAATCAAATTTTTACAACTTTCTATAGCTACCGCAACATTACTTTTGGCTTCTTCAAATTTTTGTTCTTCCAAAAGAATTTCTGCTTTGTTTAACAATTCTTGCAATTCTAAACATTCAGGATTAGTTTGAAACAAATCATAAGCAAAAACCAATTGTTTTTCAATTCCTTCTGCTTGACTAGAAACATCTAGTATGAACACAGCAGAACCATTAACATTAGGAGCAATACTACTTGCAGTTATAGTAACAACATAACTACCACTAGGAGCCGTAGTTGAATCTAAATACATAGTCAATGAATCTTGTTGACCTATTTGTAACAAGCTTATACTATTTTTATCAGAGATTACATTTAATTCTTCTTTATCGGATTCAATATTTATGTTTATATTAGAAATATCCATCTGGCCAGTATTTTCTATTATTATTGGGAGTTCTAATGTTTCACCCTGGATTATCGTTTCTCTGTTTGAATCGAGATCTAAACTTAAAGAAACAATTTTTTGAGATGGACCTCCACTTCCTCCGCCACCAGAACCTCCAGGATTATACACTACTTCTTCATCACTACTTAAATTAACAAAAACATACATTATTTCACTAGAAGTTCTGTTGTATGAATCATTAGCATAAAACGTAACACTATACGTACCATTAGCTGCAGGAGAAGTAGAAATAGATACATTATTATTAATATCTATGGAAACATTAAATCCATCCGAAACACTATTTGTATAATTAAGAATATCTCCATCCGCATCATAAAAATAATCATCAAGGTCTATTACATTAGACAAATTATTGCCTGCATTCACAGATTGATTTTGAAAAGATAAAGTATAACCCACACCAAGAACCGGCCATTTAGAACTATTAGAAGAATCAGAAGAATAATAAACTAAAGTACCCGAATCTAAACTTTCACTTTGCATTTTTAAGAGTAGCCCATTATTATTTGAAGAATTGTCTAACCAATTAATCGTAGTATTAGTAACATTCATACTGCTTATAGACTCAGAACCGCCTATGTCACCATAATTAAGAATAGAACTATTAGTTATATTTGGTTGATAAGAATTGGTAATTAATGAAACATCCCAAGATTGATTAATTGAATAAACTGAAATGTTATTAGTAGTGTATATTGATGAATATAATGTAAGATTCAAATTAGAGTTATATATATCAGCATGATTGGGCACATCAGACATATTAAATTTTAAATATACTCTTTTGAAGGAAGTTGGAACATCTGATAACCTTAAATATTCACTTCCTTTATAATTTGTAGTAGAAAATTGTGAATCTGTGTATGTATCGTCATAAGCATACAAAGATTTAGTTATATTCTTAGAAAATACCGGCGCCGTATTTCCTCTTATAGTTAATATAAATACATCAGAAAAATTTGCACCAAGGCTATCATTAACCGTTATGTTTATTGTGTAAGTACCAACAACCCCCTCGGATGAAGTAAAATTAATTAATCCTGTATTTGTGTTTATATCAAAAATAATAGTATCGTCATAATAGCTAAGTGTATTATTTTCTTCATCGCTTGCATTTACATCATAAGAAAAAATAGCAGGATATCTTATATTTTGATCTGGTATACTGGAAAATGTTGGTGCATCGTTTAGTTGAGTTATATTTAAATACCAAATCTTAGAAGTATTGGACCCATAGTTGTCTTGAACAGAAATATTGAAACTATGATTTCCTACCATAGCTTGGGTAGCCGTAAAGTTTATTATACCATTGTCAGAATTAATATTAAAAAAGCTAGAATTATCAGAATATGTTAAAGTTCCAACACTATTACTAACAAAGCTACTAACATTAAGAGTAAACAAAGAATCTTCAGTAGTTTGATTTGCAGGTAAGTTATTCATAGTTACAGCATCATTAATTATCAAGTTAAACGAACCACTAGAGCTAGCACCAAGACTATCATTTATAGTTATTGTTACAGAATAAGTTCCATTTTGAGCAGTACTAGTTGTAAAATTAATAACTCCTGTGCTTGAGTTTATAACAAATAAACTACTGTTATCAAAAAAGTTAACATTTATTCCATCTTCCGGATCATTAGCATTTATATCAAAATAAAATTCATCCCCTGCTTGAACAGTTTTATCTGCTAAATTAGTTATTGAAGGCAATCCATTTACAGTAAAATTTATAGCTTGAGCATCAACTAAATCTTCAACATCCCTAACAATAATAACTGCTATAAAACTTCCAACCATAGCATTACTAGGGGTAAAACTTATTACTCCTGTAGAAGAATCTATATTAAAATTATTACTATCATCTGAAAAATATAAAATTCCTTCTTCTGGGTCACTAGCATTTATATCGTATGTATAAGCTACTCCTTCGGTTAAATTTTGCGGACTAGGCACAGTAATTATAGTTGGAGCGACAGCTAAAACAAAATTAATACTTAGCAAGAAAGTAAGTATAAACAATATTTGTTTCATTATTCAATCACCCTAAATTTCACTAGTTTATACTCAAAATTTGAAACATCTTTCAGTGCGATCAACACAACACTATATTCACCAATTTCATCTGATTTAAAAATAAGTTTACCATTTTCTTTATTTATATCTACAATATTAGAATCATCACTAAAACTGTAACCTTCCTCAAAATTTAAATCTAAAATTAGTTCTTGGCCTTTTTGTAATTCAAACATATCAGGTAATTCATTAAAATTGTAATTTTTTTCATCTAAAACAGCATACCCAGTATAGTTTAAAAATAATAAAATAATCAAAACTAAAGATATAGACAACCCTACATAAACAAACCTCTTTTTGTGAATTTCCATTTCCCTAATAAAAATAGTAATAATCTATATTTTAAATTATCGTTTTGTAACGAGTACTAGTTAACGCCCATTCTAATAATAAAAGTATAAACACCAATAACAACATATATTTTGTAGCATCTATATAAACCCTAGTTTTTGAAGTCTCAAAAATGCTTAAATATGCATTTTTAAGTTCTTCTTTGTTGGTTATTACATAAAATTTGCCCCCTGTTTCTTCAGATAATTTTTTTAAAGTGCTATTGTCTAATTGTGTTATAACATTCTCATCGATGAAATTACCTCCTTCAGGAGTTCCAATTCCAATAGTATTAACAACAACACCATTTTTTTCAGCATAGTTTATAGCATCTTCAATAGTTATACCTACATTACTCTGGCCATCAGTAAGTAATATTACTGACCTACCTTTATCTTGTGTTTCAGATATTTTAAACAAATTAGAAGCTAAAACTACTGCATCACCAACAGCAGTACCCCCCGTATTAATTATGTTTACATTGTTTATAGCTTCTTTTACATCAGATTTCTCATTAGTTAAAGCTAAATCAATAAAAGAAGAACCTGCAAAAGAAATAACACCAACATTTGCTTGCGCATCTAAAACTTCAATAAAAGATATAGCTGCCTGTTTAGCTGCTTCTAGTCTATTAGGTTGAAAATCATTCGCAGTCATACTACCTGAAGCATCTATAATAACAACATAATCTAGATTACTAGTATATCCATCATACCATACCCCAGTTCCAGCCAAAGAAAGTATTACACAAATCAAAATGATAATTCTAGACAAGAGAGGTAAATTATTCTTAGGAATTAATGTTTGTCTTGTTACATTGCTTATAGCATCAAAATTAGCAAACTTCAAAGAATGTTTTTTACTCCAACCAAAACTAATGTAATGGGTTAGAATAAGTACAAATACTCCAATCAACAATATCAAATATCTAGGTTGATTAAAAACTATTTCAATGATTGCCCCCTCCTTAAGAAAAATTCTATAGTTGGACTTAAAAATGGTTTATCAGTATAAATTTCAAGAAAATCACAACCAACGGTTTTAAAAAAACTTCGAAGTTCACTCTTCTTTTTACGATTGTATTCTTCATATTTATTTTTTATTTTAGCAACATTAAACAAGACACTTTTCTTACCATTCGGGCTAGAAACAACAACATCCATATTTAAATCGGGCATAAATTCATCCCTAGGATCTCTTAATACGACACAAATAAAATCAAATTTTTTAGACATTATGTTCATTTTATTTTTAATTAAATCTAGTTTGTTAGTGTACCCTAAAAAATCTGAAACAAATATTATAACTGAACCATCATTGTAGTTGGCCATAACAAAATCTAATAATTTAAAACTATCAAACTCTCCACCATAAGTAGAATGTTCAGATAAAATATTAAAAAAATTATGCATTTGATCTTGCCCTGCACCAGGTATAATCATTTCTTTTACAGAATTATTAAAACATAAAAGTCCGACATTATAACTTGAATTAATAGCTACTTGTGCTAAGGATAAAACAAATTCTGCGCCATAATGTGCTTTTATTTTCGATTGTGATCCAAATAACATACTATCACTAACATCATATACAAAAATAACATCTAAACCCCTTTCCTGCAAAAATTCTTTTACTAAAAGTTTGTCAGATCTCAAACTAGCTTTCCAATCAATATTTTTTGAATCATCTTCCAAAGAATATTCCCTGTATCCTTTAAAATCTAAACCTCTTCCACCAAAAACACTAGTTCTTGCATCACCAATACTAGAACTTACATCCATAGTATCCATATCTCTACTCAGAATATCTATTTCATTGCTTAAATTTACGATTTGTATAGGAAATTTTCCCATTTTATGGAACCTTTATCTTATTTAGAACTTCAGTTATAATATTCTCACTTTTCATATTGTCTATTTGTCCTTGATAATTTAACAAAACTCTATGTCTCAGTACATTATAAGCAACATCCTTAACATCTTGAGGTATCACAAAAGACCTGCCTGCTAAAAGTGCATTCGCTCTAGCTGCAAGATAAATATTAATTGAAGCTCTTGGACTTGCACCCCATTCCACATATTTATTCACTATTTCAAGAGTATTTTCTTTTGAAGGTCTTGTCGAAGTAATAATATCTATTATATATTTTTTAACTTTTTCATGGACAAAAATTTTCTTTACAATTTCTTGCATTTTTAATATATCTTTTGGGGTTGCAACAGGTTTTATTTTAAAATCATCAAAGTTTTTCAAAGTTATATTAGTATCCATAATTTTTTCTTCTTCATCTTTAGTAGGATATTCAACAATAATTTTATACAAAAACCTATCTACTTGAGCTTCAGGTAATTTAAAAACTCCTTTATTTTCTAAAGGGTTTTCAGTTGCAAAAATAACAAAAGGTCTATCTACTTTGAAGGTCTGTCGACCAATAGTAACCTGTTTTTCCTGCATTACTTCAATTAAAGCAGACTGTACTTTAGGTGGAGCCCTATTAATTTCATCTGCAAGAACAAAATTAGCAAATATTGGGCCTTTTACTACAAAAAAACCTTTTTCTCTGCTATATGCCATAAAACCCGTAATATCAGTAGGTAATAAATCTGCAGTGAACTGTATTCTCTTAGAATTACATCCTATAGCTGAGGCCAAAGATTTCATAATCAAAGTTTTAGCTATACCAGGCACACCCTCTAACAAAGCACTACCTTCACACATTAGGCAAACTAACATGTCATTAACAACTTTTTCTTGTCCTATAACAGTTTTGCTCACTTCTGCTTTAATTTTTTCCAATTTATTAACAGAGAAGTCTATTTCCTTGCTTATTGATACATTAGAACCATAAGTTTGTTTATCATTCTTCCTAAGATCCAGATTTGTTGCGTTATCTTTTGGGGGCAATTCGATAAGTTTCTTATCGTTATTAGTTTTTTCATCATTTTGAACAGTACTAGACTCCCATTCATGAGGAAATTTTAAATCTAAATCTTTATGATTCTTACCAGTCATTATAAGAAATAATTTATTTTTCAGTTTAAAAATATTATCATTTGCTAGCTTTTCATTTTTTGCTTATTTTGCTCTTGTTTTATTTTTTTTAAGACATCTTCTCTGTAAAAAGCTAATAAATCTAAGGTTTCATGTAATATTTTTTTAAATTGATCTTTTTGTATTAATTCCTTTGAGTAAGGCATATAACCAATTTTCTTGATTAAAACGATTGTATTATCTTTATGATCAATATTTTGTTTACTTAAACTCTTTATTAGTTCTTCAAACGTTAAGCTCTTATCATAAGAATAATAAGAATAAAAGAACGTTCTTATTAGTTTACCATATCTATCAATTAAAGATTCATTATATTTAACATTAGATTCTGTGATTAAATCTTTCAAGCTCAATACAGTTTCATCTATTAATCTTAAATAATCTAATGGTGTATCTTTTAATTTCTTCTTGGCTATTGCCAATAAATTCTTTTTATTCTTAACTAATAAATATATAACTAAAGAGATTAGTAATAATATTAGTAATATTTTAATTATTAAAACATAGTAGCTTGAAATAAAACTTGGTTTTTCCAATCTACCATCTATTTTAAACGAAGATGCGTCAGTATAATCTTTACCATTGTAACTAAAATTAGCATAATAAAAATAATACCCTGAATCTAAACTTGGGGAGGTAGAAAACATATGCGCAAATGAATTATTTCCTAAGTTCAAAACTACATCTTCATCGTATACTTGAACAATATCTTGGCTTTTATTTCTTATAGAATATATTAATCTTCCATTTACAACTTCACTCAAATTATTATAAATTGAAACTTCTCCTAATACATCTTCACCAGCATATATTTCTTTGTATTCTTCAGGTATATTTACACTTAATATTAAATTTTCTCCCTTTTCAATAATTCTAATAATCACAGGTAAAGTTTCTTCAAAACTATCCACTCTACCAATAATTTCACCAAAATACACACCTGATTTAGTTTGTTCACTAGTAGAGATAATTGCATTAAAATATTTTATCTCTTTTCTCTTTAGCAATAATATTTGGCTGTCTAGTCTAAGTAAATTTTCAACACCAGAAACAGAAAGTATTACACTAATATCTTTCCTACCTAAATTTTTAATAGATATTTGCTCAGATGTACTTTTTTCTTGTAAAAGTCTAACCTCTAATATTTTAGGATTAAATTCAAAAAAAATATCTAAAGCAGCAGAGCCACCTCCGCCTCCGCCACCGCCAGTTCCAGTACCGCCACCTATATCAGTACAATTACCACAATCTATAGGACAATTATTACAAGTTTCATTTCCTTCACAAAAAGTATCTCCACAAATACATTCTCCACAATCAAAAGAACAAGTAAAACAATCTTCACCAATTTCACAAAGACTATCTCCACAAGTAGGGATAACACTTAAATTAACTGCGGCAGTAGCAGAAGAAGTAACATCCTCGCTAGAAAGATATTCATAAGAATTTAAATAAAAAAATATTGGTGACGCAATAGAAAAAAATAAAACAAATAATACAAAAAATAATACTACTTCATTTTTTTCCATAATTTATTTACCTTTCTTGCTTTTTCTTAACAACATCAATAGTAATATTATAATGACTAGTAATAAAACAAATCCGCCCGCTATAATCATTGTAGTGTAATTAAATGCTTTCTTAACAATTAATTCAAAATTTTCAGTATTTGAATAACCATCATAAGAAACCTTGAAAGTTGCATTATATATACCTGGGGCCAAATTTCTACCATCTATATAAGAACTTATATTTTTTTGTTCAAAGGGCATTAATTCAAAAGATTTATCTTTAAATGATATTGGGACATCACCAACATTTATAATTAACATAACATAAACATCATTTATTTTTTGATTCCATTCAGACTTTATTTCAGATTTATACTCATTTATTTTTCCAGAGTTTAATTCTTTCTGATAATCAATTATGTCTACAAATAAATCACCTAATTTAAAATGATTGTAAGCTGAAACAGTTTTACTATTAAAATTTAATACTAAATCTGCTCTATATTCATCTGCCAAATTTCCAGTAGAATCCCAATATTGCTCAAATTGTTTAATCTCGGATATTTCCAAAGCAGATAAAAAATCTATTGTATCCACTGTTTTATTTTCTGAATTATATATATTTATTTTTCCGTTAATATTCGGTATACTGTCAGTTCCTAAGTTTTCTAATGTAATCTGAAATTTAACAGGTTGCCCCACAGAAGAAGATTCAGCATATATTTTCGCTTTCAAAAAAGTACCATTATAAGGAACTCTTATTATAACGGGCATTATTACTCCTGCAGCGGCCCCAACAGCATTAGGATTAGAAGGATTAAGGATCAATTCTTCAGCAGTAATATAGTTCTCATGATCGCCAGGCAAAGTAATATCCTCCGGCAAATTTATGTTAAAGCTATATTCTCTGGTCTCATATGGTTTAAGCGAAACATTAAATTGTTCAAAATCAGATAATGCCATGTATTCTCCATTCAAAGAAACTCTTGCAATAACAGGATTTGCTCTACTATTAGTAATACTATATTCTATATTTTTAATTTGATTGGATTCAAAGTATACAATTCTAAGTCCTGGACTTATCCCGATAGCATATACTTCTGATATGACAAATAATAAGCAAATTATCAACAACACATCTTTTTTAAACATAACAAAAAAGAGAGTATGTTCTTTTTAAAAATTACTATTTTATGCTGCGCTACACCAAAAAACTACCTGACCATTTTTAGCGCCAGTAGGTTCATCGGCAGGAATCGTAACTAAAAAACCCAGTAATGCTTGATCAGAACCTGCACCAGGTTGTAAATCATAGACTACTTTATGAGATAAACTAGAATTTTGAACATTACCATAAGTAGTATTACAGCTACCACTAGTTGAGCTATTACAATGTATTTGCCAAGTTGTCGAGGGAGTTACATATGAAGCGGAATCCCACAATTGTTCACTCGCATTCACAGTTGCGTTTATATTTTGATTACCATCATTACTAAGATTAATGAAATCTGTTACATTCTCACTTGTGTTAGAATTACTTCTAGGCATACTCGGAAAAGCAATAATATCATCTAAATCAGTTGTACAACTCAAAGTAGAACCAACACTAAGAGTAATATTACCTATATCATCAGTAGCTTTTCCTGTAAAAAAATTTAAAGATTGAATGTAATAAAAACTAATCAAAGTAGCAGCAATAAAAACAAATATAGAAAAAACCAACAAAATGAACAATGTATTATTATTAACTCTTTTCATCAATATCCCTCTAATTATATAAATTAAAAATAATCTATATTATTTAAACATTTCTATTAAAAATAAAAAAGTATTAATTAGCACTGCACCAGAATGTTACTTGTCCGTTTTTAGTACCAGTAGGCTCATCAGCAGGTACTTCTGCAATAAATCCTATAACTGCTTGATCAGAACCAGCAGCAGGTTGTAAACCATATACTACCTTATGAACAAGTGTACCGTTCTGAACATTTGCATAAGTAGCATTACAAGCACCAGCACTAGTTGAACTATTACAATGTATCTGCCAATATGATGTAGGTGTATTGTATGCAGCAGTATCCCATAATTGCTCAGTTGCATTCACAGTTGCATTTATAAGTTGATTACCATCATTACTTAAATTTATAAAATTACTTAAATTTTCACTAGAGTTCTTTTGACTTCTTTGTAAACTACCAAATGCAGATATATCATCTAAATCAGTTGTACAACTTAAAGTTGCTCCAACAGTAAGAGTAATATTACCTATATCATCAGTAGCTCTACCTGTTAAAAGATTTAAAGAATCAATGTAATAAACACTTGCTAATGTTCCAAAAACAGAAATAACCAATGCAAATAATAACAAAACAGCTAAAGTATTATTAGACACCTTCATTAAGTTCACCACCTACATTAGCACCATCAACTACTTCTAAAACAACCATACCAGTACTTGACTGAACCTCTTGAGTACCATCAAAACCACTTCTAAATCCTTGAACAGATTCATATATCAAAATGCTACCGCCAACTGAAAATAATATGGCTAAAATCA
>PNOQ01000047.1 GCA_013824915.1 Nanoarchaeum sp.
TAGGTATATGCTCTAATATTAATTTTCGAGCATAAAATTTCCCTCCCGCGTATCTAAAAGGTGAGTGAATTGCTGCCATATTATAAGTACAATCAGGTATCATTAATACTTGTAAATACTAACAAGTATATAAACTTTTTGATTCTATAATTTTATTTATTCTTTTAGACTATCTAATTCTTGTAAGCACGCATTATCAATAAATCCTTTTAAATTTTGATATCTGACTTTATATTTTGTTTCTTGAAGTATTTCTTCAATTTGTTTCTTTAATGTAGGATCTATATTAGCATTTCCCATTATACTTTATGAGTATTTTTGAGTATATATAAATCTTTTTAAAAATATATAAACTAATTCATATTTTACAAATGATATTTTTTTAAGTTATAAAATTTATAGAAAAAACGCATTGCTTCAAAATATCACATATAAAAATAATAATGTGAATCCAATTCATCCAGTTTTTGTGCTTCAGTTTCGGCCATCACTGCGCCAACCTTTCTGGATATTGATATGGTTACAGGCAATCTCGAATATACAAATGTGTTATTCCAATCAAGTTTTGTAAATGCTAATATTTCTTTTGCTATTAGTCTTATATCTGAATCAAGATTAAACGGTTTTATTTGTAATGGTTTTGGAACTGAATATCCTGGATAAGTTTTCAGTGATGGGACAAATCCAGTTGAAAACAAGTAAGTATGTATTGGGTCTGATGTAGTTAATAATGTCCCTCTAAGAACCGGATACTCTGAGCCCGTATAAAGTTTAAGTGGTGAGTCAAGAATTGTAATAAAATCTTTCTTCTTTATACTTTCGGTTCCATCTTTAAATCCTTCAAGTTCATCATCCCAAAAGTTTGAGCTCTTGTGTATTACAATTCTCTCTGGTTTTTTCTTTCTTATTTCTTCATAATAATTAATGACATAACTAATTAAATTTTTAGCATCTTCTTTAGACAAATGTGGAGATTTTGGTGATTTAATATTTGTCCATTTAAACGACTCTCCTCTTAATACAAAACTTTCTCCAGTGTCTAAAAATATTTGTGCTAAACTTGCCCTTCTTGTTTTTTTACCCTTTTCTTCAAAAAAACTAATGCCAACATAACAGGTGTTTTCTTCAAGATGAGTAAGTTTCCAAGGGTGCCCCCTTTGGCATTTATAAAGCATTCCCACAACTAAATTCCAAGCCACAAGACATCTCTCCTGAGTCCTAGTGAACTCATAAGTTTCAGGTCTTATTAATTGTGTAGGAATTTTATTTTGCATAGCAATAATTTTTACCCTATTGTGAAAATCATCCAATCCCACCTTAATAAACGGTTTTTCACTCTGAGAACAGGAACATAATTTATAAAATTCTTCTGGAATACTTACTATGATTATATCTGGCGGAGTTTCTTTTTCATAAATTATTTTTAATTTTTTTTCAATTTTGTCTAATGCAACTTCTGAGGCATTGTTTGCTTTTTTAATTTCAATGAAATCTTTTTCTGTAAATTCTGATTCCCATTCTGGATTGAATATAAATCTAAATTTTAATTTCGAATTTGCATTGACACCAGGGAATGGTATTTTCCAAGGTTTAACTTCTTCTTTTGGATAAATCATAGTTTCAAAACTTTCAAATAATTGCCTCGTAGATAATATTGATTTTTGAGAGCCGATTATCCCGATTTTGAACTCCCTAAATTTTTTGTTAATACTTCCTGCGAATCTTGGGCCATATTTTATTAGACCTATACATGGGTTAAGAGATTCTCCTCCATCAAACAAAAGTAATGGTTCCTTTAAATAATGTAATTTATATTCTTTCATTATTATTCCTCAAAAAATTCTTTTAGGGTAGGGTATATATTGTCTTCATAATCAAAATTTTCCTGGAAGATTTCACCATTCTTTGTTTTGCATTCAATATCTAATTTGAAACAGTTATCAAAAAAGAATTGATTTCTTTGTAAAAGATTATACTTAACCAAACCTATTGCTTTAACTAAAAAATGAAGTTTACTCTTTTCCATATTATTATAGGCTCGAATAGGCATAAATTTAGCATTTAATCTTTTAGCATGATCTCCTATCATAATTTTTTTTCCATCTTCACTGAAAACTCTAAAATTATTGAAAACAACAAAATATTCCCCATTTATCCCCATCACATTAAATTTAATTCCTCTATGTAAAACAAAGTTTATAGTACTGTCTGAATTTCTAAAGACCCTTGTTAAATACCTAGTTTTTTCAGATTGTAATTTAATTTTAAACTTTTCTTCCTTTAAATTTTTATGAGGCTTGTATAAAATCTTTTTCCTCCTATCATAGTAAAACCCCTCATCATAAGCCTTCAAAATTATTTGGGTCTTTATTATTTTTCTAAGAAATATTTCATAATCTTTCCATAGCTCTATCTCACTCCATTCGATTTTTTTATATGTTGATTTATCGCAATAAGAATTAATAATTTCATCTGAAAACTCTCTTAAACAATAAAGATACCCTTCTCTTTCTGAAAAGATATCTGCCTGCGAGTATTTCCAAAAATCTTTTATACTAATATTTTCTTTAAATTTATACCCATATATCCATTTAGGATAATTTTTTACAAAATAGAAATTGCCTTGTAACTCTTCTTTTTGGTATTCAAGATTTTCATCTTCAATTAAATAGTCTTGTTCCGTTTTAAATATGTTGTCTTGTTTCAATTCTTCAATTTTTTGAATTAATTTTGGATAAGAAACTTGGTACACTTTTGTTTTGTTGATTAATTCTTTAAAATTTTCAAATTTTAATTTTGAAAAAGTTTTATCTTGAGCCTTAATTTTTTCAAAAAGATTATTCACTTCTTTTTCTTCTTGCTTTACTGAATCAAATACTTTTTTCCATTTGTCTAGATTAGAAAGATTTCTAACATAAATTATAAGATTAAATTGGCTTTTTTGGTATGATAAAAGATATTTTCCTAATTCAACAATAAATTTTTTATCATTTAATCCTAACGAAGTGTCTTTTATTTCTATAACGGTTGAAATATTTCCATCAAGTTTAGGATTTCTAAAAACTTTGTCTTCAAATGTTCCTTCAAAATTTGAATCATGTTCTAAAATATATCCTCTTAAATTTAATAATTCAATGACTTTTTTTCCATATTCCTCACTATCTTGAGTTGTTGCTTCTCTTTCTCCTTCGAGATTAATTAATGGCATTTTTTAATTTTCTAGTACAGTCAAGTATATACTGCAGAATATAACTTTTTCGCTTTTATATACAAATGATTATATTAAGGAATTTCCCTCATATGGAAACTTCTTTCCCAAGCTTAGGATAAACAATCTTTCTAACAGTTACATTCTTCTTAAATAACCTAGGCTTAACAGTATGTATTGGAATTAAAACTTCTGGGTTAATGGTTTCAATCAATCTTTTAATTTCAGAGCCAGGAGCATGACCACCAGCATGCATTTGATTTATCTTACCCAAACCAAAATGTTTTAACCAGTTTAATATCCTGGCTTCATCTAGCTCCATTTCAGGATCAAAAGGTTCAGTAGATGATCTAATATAACAACCAGTTGAATCAGGCTGAACATCTAATAATTGAGTAAATTCAAACAAATTACATTGAAAGATATATTTAGAATGATTCTTTCTTATTTCTTCTGCCGTAACTATATTTTTATGAGTTAAGAAATCTCTTTCCCACATATCATACTCACTAGCTATTAACTCCGAATCTAAATCTTTACGATTCAAAAGCCCCCAATCTTTCAAAGGAATATAAATTCGGATATTAGAATCATTTATTCTTGGTGCATTAACATGTTCTTCTTCAAGTAATCTTAACAAATAAGCTTGTTTCATACTTATTGTAAATATTCTATTATTCTCTTTAGCAGCCCCCAAAAAGCTAGTAATCCTGTCAACATCTCTTACGGGAATACTGACAACAACCAAACCTTTAGTTTTCTTAATTAGCTCTGATGCTTGTTTCTCAATCTCTTCTTCTGTATTGGGATTAGTTTCGCTTATTCTTGTGCCTTCACTAATCAAATATTTAATATTCTCATCTTTACAAACTTCTACAAATCTTTCAGTTAGTTTACTATTTCTTCCATGAAATCTAAAATCACCAGTATAAGCTATATTACCTTTAGAGGTCTTTAATATACATCCAGCCGCCCCACATAAAGAATGATCAACTCTTACTAGTTTTAATTCAATATCTTTTATTTTTACACTTTTTTCAGAGTCTAGAACAATGTAAGTTCTTTTCTTCATTCTTGATTCTGCTTCTTTACAATTCTTTTTTAACTTACTTAGTTTCCCTTTAGTATTTGTATAAAATTCAAATTTAGGAAACATAGTACAATACTGTGCATTTCTAGCCTGAGTATCTTCTAAAGCTCTTAGAATAACTGCTGTTTCTTTAGTACAGATAATAGGAATATCTTCTCTTAAATAATGAATATAGTTGGCATGGTCTGCATGTGCATGAGAAATAAACAAAGCATCAATTTCTCTTTCTTCTGTAGCCTTTCCCGCGTGTTTTAAATAATCTTGCCTATAAACTCCTTTTAAGTTTGGTAGTAAACCTAGCTCTATCAAATCGTTTAATCCAGATAATTCTCTAGGTTGCAAGAACTCATCAAAATACATCTTAGAAACATTGAAAGACATACCAAAATCAAGTAATATCTTAGTATCCTTATCTTTTACAATTATTTTGTTTCCACCTATTTCACTAACTCCACCGTAGAATGTTATTGAAGTTTTCATTAGAATAGATTAAATATAAGCCCTTATAAATTTTTTTAATCAAATTAATACTTTATCTTCATCAACTTTATATGGAAATTTTAACTTCTTTTCTTTTGTTGGTCTTTCTATTCCAATTTTCGAACCATTTTGGTAATGATCATAATGGTCTTGCTCCCTATCTGGAAACATATGACAACCAGACACATGTAAATCTGGGTCTATTCTTCCAAGTTTTGGTTTATCTTCAATATCTATAATTTTACCAGTCTCATCCCTTCTTATGATTGTTTTAAAAGGTATTCCATTATTTTCTGTATCATATTTTTCTCGTGGCATTTTATTTTATTATACTTCTTTCAAATAATTCTCTTTCACAATTTCTTAATCGTTTTCCTTCTTTCCCAGCCTTTTCTCTGATTAGACTTAAATATTTCTCATAAGTGTCTGGATTTATTAAATAATCTGTTAACCACTCTTTCTTGCCTAATGATTCTATAACTCTTCTGTCAATTATAGCATACTTGTTTGGAAACTTCATAGCAAGAATTGTTGAAGCTATCGGAATTCCAACACCATCTAATTTTTCTTGCAGTAATTGAATTGACTCTTTTATATTGTCCTCTTTGGCTAATTTGAATGCTCTTGAAGTAATTATTTTTATATTATCTTCATTTTCTATTGTTGAATTTTGAAGTTTAAAATTTCTTATTCTTAAAAAATCATGATAAGAAAGATGTTCTTTGCTTTTAATATCTTCATGAATATTTTCAAACTCTTTAGCATACCACTTTAATTTTTCGGCTCTTTTCATGTTAATTTATATTATTCACAAACTTTTAAATTATTCGTTTTATCTCCGTATTTCTAATACAAACCTTCTCAACTTACTATAAATAAAACTCTATTTCTTACGTTTGTATGGAATGCATAGTTTGTGGAAAAAGAACAAATAAGGAAATTTGCAGGGAATGCAACAGACTTCTTGGAATGATACACAAGAATAATCCAAGAAAAAAAGAACAGGCAATAAAACAATTTAGAGCGTTTTATAGGAAGAAAAATGAAATTGAATAAAGACACAAGAATAGCTTTAGTATTTTGGGTAGCTTACTCTATATTTAGTATAATAACTCAAAATAAATCAATAGTTTCCCTAATCTTGTTTCTTTTAATTGGAGCAGTTTTAGTATTTGCTTTTCTATTCAGAAAATCCTTATTCAAAAGAAAGGCACGTGCAGTAATAAGGGAAGAGGAAATTCCAGGACCCCTAATCTCATCAAATCTTCCTCTTCCCGATAGTTTTGATAATGTTTTCAAAGAAGATTTTGGCGTTAGGGATGTTGATTAAAAATTAAGGAGGTAAGAATATGAAAAAGAAACAAATATTTTTGTTAGGATTATTAGTTTACATATTGTGTTTGAACGTTGTAATGGCAGAAACATCACCAATTGATGATGAAATAGACCCAGAAGACAGAGAACGATTCGATCAAATATTACAACCAGTTATGAAAATCTATAACTTTGTGAAATACATTTCAAGTGTGATTGCAGGGATATTCTTACTCTACGCAGGTATTTGCTACATGACTTCTGGTTCTGATCCAAAAAAAAGAGACCAAGCAAAGAATATTGCAGCTTATGTTGTGATAGGACTGATAATTATCTGGGGAGCGCCAATAATAGTTAGTTTATTAGTGTAAAATGGCTGTCTGTAATATAACTAACTTTGCGGTATGTTTACCAGCAAAATTCCTTGAATATTTTCTTTCATTATTAAATGCTCCACTACAAGCTTTATTATATTTAATCAGAAGCTTATTAACCCAAACAGTAAATATAAGTCTATTTTATTCATTCTGGATTGTAATCGTTTATGTTATTTCTCTATTTTATGGGTTATTCTTTCTTTTTGCAGGTTTTAATTTTATGATTTCTGGTTATGATGCAGGTAAAAGAGAAAATGCAAAAATGTGGATAGCAAACATAGTTCTAATGATTTTGTTTATACAATCAAGTTATTTTATTTATGATTTGATTATAGAAATTAATTCGTTATTGACTTCTAGTGTTATCCAGATGATAAATCCTGATTTCTTTCTATTAAACACAAGAAATTTCGGAAGTTTGGGTTTGCAACTGCTGTTTATGTTACCTTATGCAATAATTATTGTGTTTACTTTGATTTTCTTAGGATTAAGATATTTATTAGTTTCAGTTGGAGTTGTTTTATTTCCTATTGCAATATTCTTCTATTTTATTCCGCCTTTGAAAAGTTACGGAAAAATGATATTAAATGTCTTATTGATAACTATATTTGTTACTTTTTTTGATGGTATAATATTATTTGGTGCTTCAATACTTTCCATTAATTCTGTCTTTGGAAATTACGGGATATTAGTACCAATATCTGCATTTTTTGCTATAAATTTAGTAATGATATTTCTTACTATCTTTGCAATATTGAAAGGAGCATTTTCGGCATTGGATTCTGGTTTTGGAAAAAATGTTGTGAGAGCGGTAAAATATATTACATAAAATGACTTATGAAATACCACAAGAATTAGAATATCAAGAGAAGATAATTTTTAATTTAACATTTAAACAGTTGTTTTATTTGTTAATCTTCTCTCCTTTCATAGCTATAGCTTTATTTCAATTGCCTGTAGGATTAGCTTATAGAATAGCTTTAGCGTTGATACCTTCATCAATTGCTTGTGTTTTTATGTTTACTAATTTACCTAAAAGATTATTTAGTTGGTATAAGTGGATGAGAATAAGAAAAATTACAGATCAGAAACTAAGAACTTTTCTGGGCTTAGATAAAGTAGAAAATGATATTCTTTATTTAAAAAATAATAAAAAATTATCAATAATTAAAGTTGAACCAATTAATTTTAGTATAAGAAATGATAAAGAAAAACAAGTTACAATATCTTCTTTTCAAAAGTTTCTTAATAGTTTAGATTTTCCAATACAAATTGTAATTGCTACTGATGCTTTAAATTTAGATTATTATCTCACTAAGCTAGAACAAAGAGTTGAAAAATTAACTCCAAACTATTTTAGTTTTTTCAATAAATACAAAGACTATCTAAAAAATATGATAACAAGTAATAAATTATTGAACAGATCCTTTTATCTTGTAATTCAAGAAAAACAAGAGATTGGATTAAATATACAAACAACAGTTTGTGAAGAATTATTAAACAGTATGAATTTAAAATATGCTAGGTTAAAAGATGAAGAGTTAATCAACTGCTTAGGTTGTTTTTTTAGTGATTTATACAGTGATAAAAAGGAAGTTTATAATGACTATTTATACAATAATGTGGCTCCTAAAGAAATAATAAATAACGTGAATGAACTGAAAATAGATGGTAAATTTGTAAGAATTATTTCAGTAAAAAACTACCCACGAATAGTTGAAGAAGGTTTTCTTGATAAAATTATAACATTAAACGGAGATTTTGATTTGTCAATTCATATTGAGCCTTATCGAGTAGAAAAGATGATGGTTATGTTAAACAAAGAATTACAAAAGCAACGTGGTGATTTATGGTCTTTGCAGAGTAAAGGAATGATAAATCCAACATTAGAAATAAAATACGATGATACTAGAAAAGTTCTTGAAAACTTACAAAAGGGTAATGAAAAACTATTCAATATCTCTATGTATATAATGTGTAAAGGAAATAGTTTAGAAGAATTGAATATCTTGACTAAAAAAGTAGAAGCGGAATTAAATGCTTCATTAATGACTCCTTATGAACCATCTTATGAAATGCATACTGCCTTAAAATCAGTTATCCCTTTAGCAGAAAATCAATTAAAAATTAAAAGAAATATCACAACTAAAGCATTATCTGCTTTCTTTCCGTTTACTTCACAATTCTTACAAGTAGATGATAGCGGTGCATTTTTAGGATTAAATAAAAACAATATTCCTATAATTAAAGATATATTTAAGTTACACAATGCTAACGGTGTTGTTTTGTCTAGCTCCGGTGGGGGAAAAAGTTATTTTACTAAACTAACAATTTCTAGATTATTATTGAACGGAACAAAAGTTATAGTTATTGATCCTCAGTCCGAATATACAGATTTAGCTGAGAGGTTTAAAGGTGAAATAATAACGATTTCAAGAGATTCTAGAACAATAATTAATCCTTTAGATTTAATGGGACACGATTATGATGAAAAGAAACTAACACTATTAGATTTATTTCCAGTTATGATTGGTAGTGTTTCTGAAATTCAAAAAGCAGTTTTAGACAGGGCATTAACTAAAGTCTATGAATCTAAGAGTATTAACAATGATAAGACTTCCTGGAAAAGAGTTCCTCCAGTAATGGGAGACTTACTAAAACAACTGATAACAATGTCAAAAGAAGCAACTGTCATTGAAAAGGAGACTTATAGAAGCTTAATTAACAGAATAGAGATGTATGTAACTGGTGTCTTCTCTTTTCTTAATCAACAAACAAACCTGAATTTTAATAACAGGTTTGTATGCTTTAACCTTGGAGACATGCCAAACCAAGTTAAACCAACTATAATGTTTCTCATTTTAGATTATGTTTATATGAAAATGAAGAAAGATTTAGAAAGAAAAATATTGGTTATTGATGAAGCTTGGTCATTATTAGAAAGAACGGAAGATGAGAGTTATATCTTTAAAATAGTTAAAACATGTAGAAAGTTTAATCTTGGTTTGTTATTGATTACTCAAGATGTTGCAGATTTATTAAAGAATGATGCAGGAAAGGCATTGTTAAATAACTCTGAATATACGTTATTATTAAGGCAAAAATCTTCTATTATTGATTCTGTTGAAAAAACATTTAAATTGTCTGAAAGAGAAAGAGAAAAATTATTAACTGCTAGTTCGGGGGAAGGAATTTTAATTATTTCCAATGAACATTCTGAAATTAAGATTGTAGCTTCATCTGAAGAACACAATTTAATAACAACAAATGCGGATGAAAGACTAGAAAGGGAATTAAATAAGACTAATGATATTGTTACAGAATTTGAGAACCCCGAGTATGATATTTCAAAAGGAATTTTTAAAGTTTCAGAACTATCAAAACATAGCAGAGATGAATTATTGAATAATGGATATGTTCATGCTCTTTTGGTTGATTTGTATGGCGGGCAAAGAAAAGGATATTTGTTGAAACCACGTTTTAATGAAAGCATTGAACATTTTTTTATTATAAAAAAGATTGAAGAATATATTAAAGGTTATACTGATAAAGTTGAGATTTATACTACTCGTTTACCAGATATTGTTTTTGAGGTGAATGATAGAAAAATTGCTATTGAGGTTGAAACAGGATTAAAACTAAGAGAAGAAAATCCAAGAATTGAAGATAAAGTTAAACATTTGAATAAAGAGTATAAAGATGACTGGTTTTTTGTGGTTATAGATTGGAGAGATAAAATAAAATATGAAAAATATGGCAAGACTTATTTGAGAAGCGAAGTTCCAGCAATACTTAAAAAAAATTATTTTGCTCGAGGTTCTCATTCTGAAGAGATAGACGTTGAAACCACAAAAAACCCAATAATCGAGGTTCAAAACGTGCCCGTTATAAGAGATAAGGAATTAGTTTTTGATCAAACAATAAAGGAGAAAAAAAATGGAAAATGAAAAAATAGAACAAAACAAGCCAATATTAGAAACACACATTAGTCTGAGTAAAGACAAGAAGTATATAATACATAAAACTGTGATAACGGATATTAAACCTGTTGGTTATTATGGAAAAGTTATGGAGAAGGATTAAACGGCGTTAATTTCTTCTTTTTTATTATACCACTGTAATTACAAAATATTTTTAAATGTTAATTTCTAAGTTTTTTGGGTGGGGTGTAATCGAATTAAAAATAGTTCGAGTGAACTAGAGAAGTATTTGTTGTTCTTTTTATTGGGTTTAGTCTTATTTTCTGTAAATGTTTGTGCTGAAGATGATGAGTCTGAGGAAAAGTCTTTATTATTACAAACAACGCCCCTACAATTTTTACCATATAATTTTGATGTTGGTAACACAAATGCGGAATTTGATAATGACGCAAAGCTCCAAAATGATTTGTTTTCTGGAGGTTTTTCAATTTATTACCCTTTTGAGGTTCCACCCGGAATAAACGATTTCCAACCAAATATATTCTTGATGTACAATAGTCATTCTATTCAAAATAAACAGGGAGTCATGGATGCTGGATGGTCTTTTTCTGAAAGTTATTTACAAAGAGATACAAACTTTACAAATAATAATACTAATGATGATACTTTTATCTTAACTCTTGATGGTACATCCATCGAACTAGTCAATAATTCTGGAACATTTCATACAAAATACGAATGGTTTTATGATATAGACTTTTTTGATTCTGCTGGGAATAACACAAATGGAAATTATTGGTTGATTAAAGATAAATCTGGAAATTCATTTAGATTTGGTTATAATGATAATTCAGAAATAATTTCTAATCCATATAATTATACTTGGAGATGGAATTTAGACCAACGAACTGACACATACAATAATTCAATTTATTATACATATATAAAACCTAACCAAACTAATGTTGATTTGTTTTATTTGGATAAGGTTGAGTATAGTAATCTTACAAAAAAGATACTATTTGATTATATGCAGTATAATGATAGCGAAATAAATTACCAGTTTGTTCATGGTAAAAAAATAAGTATGCCTTTATTGCTTAATCAAGTTTCTACTTTGGAAAGCAATAATCTTGTTAAAAGATATGTAATAAATTATATCTCAAATGGCTATGATTCAAAATATTTTGTTTCAAATATTACTGTTTATGGTAACGATAATACATCAGTTTTACCCCCTACTAAATTTTCTTATAATTATGTTGATAAAGGATTCCAAGAAATAAGTTCCTCAATCTTTCCTTTTACACTAATTAGTTCTGCAGGGAACAATAATGGATATGAATTTGGAGATGTTAATGGTGATGGGTTAGAAGATGTTCTTTGGGGTCAATATGATACCAACTGCCAGTCTGATGATGTTGAAGCGTGGTTAAACAATGGTAGTGGATTTATACAAAACAATACTTTTGTGTCTCCCTTATGTTTTGTTAATGAAAATGGCCAAGATTTAGGCGTTAGATTAATAGATATCAATAATGACGGATTTGCTGATATATTATATGGCTACTCTGATGAAAGAAGGGCATATATCAATAATGGTAGTGGTTTTGTAAGAAATGATAGTTTGGCTCCGCCAGCTAGAATAGTAACCTCTTCTCAATTAGATTCTGGATTAAGATTTGCTGAGTTAAATGGAGATGGTTTTCCTGATGCTTTGTTTGGACTATATGATGACAATTGTGTTGGTTCAGATATGAAAGCATGGATAAACACAGGAAATGGTTTTGTTGAAAATTCTAATTTTGCTCCGCCTGGTTGCTTTGTGAATGGTAATGGAATCGATAGAGGATATAGGGTTATAGATCTAAACGCAGATGGATTAAGCGATGTTATTTTTGGTCAACAAGATTCTAACTGTGAAGCAATAAGTGATAGAAACGCTTGGATTAATAATGGAACTGCATTTGTCCAAGATAGTAATTGGATTCCGCCTATATGTTTTGCACATATTGATGGATACAGCTGGGGCTATCAATTTATGGATATAGATATGGATGGATATGTAGACATTCTAAAGGGCCAAGCGGATAGTGATTGTTCTGGTTATGACAAAGATGCCTATATTAATAACGGTAGTGGCTTTGTTGAAGATTATAACTGGGCTCCTCCAGAGTGTTTCTTTAATATTAATTCTCCAGTAGATTACGGTGTTAGGTTTATGGATCTAAATAAAGACAATGTGATTGATATAATAAAATCTCGTGAGGGAACAAAAAGTGTTTACTCAAATAAAAACGAAGAATTTTTATTAATAAACTACACAAATAGTATTGGTGGTGTGACTAAAATTGGTTACAAACCTGCTGGTTATTATAATAATACTGGAAATGATGGAAAAAGTGATTTAAGCATAAATCCCTTTGTAGTTTCCAATGTTTCTTATGTTCATTTTAACAATAAAACGTTTGTTAACTATTATAACTATTCTGGGGGTTATTATGAACACCAATTGCCAGATTCTGGGTTTAGGGGATTTAGTTTTGCTGAAGAAACAAGATTTGATGGAACAAATGTAAAACACTGGTTTAATCAAAGTAAATATTTGACTGGTAAAGAATATTTGACTGAAGTTTATGACAAAAATAAAAATCTTGTACAAAAAACTGAAAATTCTTGGAGCTATTCTGATAACGGTGGATATTATGTAAACCAACTTCGTTCTAGTTCTGAGATAAATTATTATGAAAATAGTTCTATTTCAAAAAACACATCATTTACTTATGATAATTATAGTAATATTTTAACAGTTGATAATTTTGGGGATGTTAATTTAGAGAGAGATGAAAAATTTGAAAGATTTGAATATGTGTATAATACTACTTCATGGATAATCGATAAAGTAAAAAAACATTCTGTTTATGCGGAAGACAACTCTACATTAGTTAGTGAAACTAAATATAATTATGATGGCAAGAATTATGGTGATGTGCCATCTAAAGGAGATGTAACTCAAGTTGAAAGTTATTTGAATACGGGTAGCAATCCTATTGTTAAATATTCTTATGACTCTTTTGGTAATATAATTAATCAGACAGACGCTAATGAGAATTCAGTATTTTATTATTATGATTCTACAAACACAGTTATTAATAGAATAGTAAATCCAAAACAACAAACAGAAAGATATGATTACAATTTAGGTACTGGCAAGCTAAATTGGAAAATTGATTCAAACGCGGTTGTTAGTAACTATACTTATGATATTTTTGGAAGAATACAAAAAGAAATTTTATTTGGAGATAGTTTAGATTATTCAACCAAACAGTATACTTACGAGTTTGATGGGTTAGCACCCGAGATGATTAAAATTGAGTCTAGAATAAATTCTGGAGATTCTGACACTATTTCTCAAGTATATGCTTATGATAATTTTGGCAATATAATCCAAACTAGGACTGAAGCAGAAAATGATAAAGAAATTGTACAAGACGTAGAATATAATGGATTAAACAAAGTTGCAAACATAAGCAATAAATATTATACTGAATACACTGGCAACTTCACTTCTTTCAATAATTCGGTTCCTAAAACGTATTATGATTATGATCATTTTGGCAGGATTAAAAAAATAATTAACCCGAATGAATCAGAAACTATTATTTTGTATAAGTTATTGAATACTACTATAATAGATGAAAACAATAATTCTGTGAAATACATTTACGATGCTTATGATAGAATAATCGAAGTAAATGAAGGGGGTTTTGCTGAAAAAATTAATATTACTAACACAACAGATATGGAAATAAGTAATTATGGACTAGTTTCCTACTGGAGTTTTGATAATGATACAGTGGATTCTATTTCTGGTCATAACGGAACTATTAATGGTGCAACACATTACAGTAATTGTAGTGTTAATGGCTGTTATTACTTTGGAAGCGAGGATTACATTAGAGTAAATCATCATTCTGATTATCAAAAGCAAAATATAACTATTATGTTCTTTGTAAGACTTAATTCATATCAGACCTCTACAAGAAACATTATCTTCAAAGATATATCTGGTGATCAAAGTGGTGCGTATAAGACACAGTATACTTCATCGAATCATAACACCAACCCGAATGATTTCTTGATGTCTTCAGACCCAAACGATTATATTTATTATAGTGAATTTGATAAGAATCAATGGTATTTTGTTACATCAAGAATTGAACCTCTGGGTTTTGATTTTTTTGTTAATGATAATTACGTTCTTGGTAGTGGCGAAAACCATAATTGGGTCGACAATAGCTATAATCTAATAATTGGTAACTCGTATAATTATGATACTAATTTAGATGGATATATTGATGAATTAAGCATTTGGAATAGATCCTTAAATTCTACCGAAATTGACTGGATATATAATAATATTGGCTTATGTGATATTGATGAAGGGACTTGTTTTTTTGATAATAAAACTGATCCTTATTTAGTTTTTGA
>PNOQ01000041.1 GCA_013824915.1 Nanoarchaeum sp.
GTAATGAATTCAAATTTGGATATGATTCGTTAGGTAGAAAAATAAATATTATTGATCCCGATTTAGGAACTTGGAATTACAGCTATGATGCTAATAATAATTTAATACAACAGGAAGATAATAATGAGAATACAATTTATCTTGGTTATGATTCTTTAAACAGGTTAACAAGTAAGAATTCTTCTACCACTACAATTAACTATCATTATGATTTAGGTTTGAATGGAACTATAAGTAAGGTCAATTCTAGTAATTACGAAACAAATTACACTTATGATAATAGATTAAGAAAAACAACTGAAAATAAAAAAATTGGAAATAATACTTTTAGTTCAAGTTTTGGTTATGATGACTTAAATAGAATTATATGGCAGAATTTAAACGGATATATTACTAACTATAGTTACAATGCTCAAGGTATGGAAACTATTTCTGGGGTTTTGGATAATATAGATTATACTGCGTTTAATGGGGTGTTAGCTAGGAATTATACAAATGGATTGGATAGTTCATTTGAATACGAAAACTTGAGGAATAGATTAGAAATGATTAGTACTAATAATCTTCAAAATCTTGAGTATGAGTATGATGATGTTGGTAATGTTTTAAGTATTAATGATTCTATTAATGAAAATTACAAAGAGATGAACTACGATGGATTGAACAGATTAGTTTCTGCAGATAGTAATGATTACGACATTAATTATTACTATGATTCAATTGGAAGAATTATCAATGTGATAACTAACGAAGAGAATGTAACATACAATTACAATAATCCAGTACATTCACCTACAAGCATAACTTCTGGTAACATTTTGAAAGTAGGAAATCTTAGATTGTTAGATACAAACGGAACACTACAAACATATGGATTTGATATTAGTTCTAGTAATAATATTAGTAATGTTTCTTGGAAATTAGTTTTAGAAACTGGAAATATTAGTTCGAATATTATTCTAAACTTAACTTTGAATGAAACAATACCAGTGTATGTTGATAACACTACAAATTCAACTACTGCTTACGTTATTGTAAACAATGGAAGTCTAACTGATATTGATGAATTATTCGGATTGAAAGATATTACTGGGAGCTATAGTTATGATCCAAACGGAAACTTAATTTCAGATCCAGATTACCAGTATGTTTATAATAGTTTCAATAATTTAGTTCAAGTTAAATCTTTAACTGGAAGTTTGATTTCTAGTTACACATATGACCAAGATGGAAACAGAATAATGAAGAATGTTTCTGGTGAAGTTACTTACTATCCAATTGATGGGCTAGTTAGAGTAAGTAATTCTTCAGGAAATTATGACACAGTATATTATTATCATAATAATGTTTTAGTTGCTGAGAATGAAACTTGGTTAAATAAATTAAAGTTTTTCCATCCGGACCATTTAGGAAGTACTACTTTAGTTACTAATAGTTCTGGAGATAAAGTTGAGAACACAGATTATTATCCGTTTGGAGCAGAAATAACAGAAAGTAATGAACGGTTTACATACACAGGTAAAGAAAAGGATGAAGAGTCTGACTTACAATATTATGGTGCTAGATATTACAATTCTAACGTAGGATTGTTCACACAACCAGATTTAATTATTCCTGATGTTTACAATCCGCAGAGTTTGAATCATTACGCTTATGTTTTGAACAATCCGTATAAGTATGTTGATGAAGGGGGCAACTTCCCAGGAGATTTTCAGAAAAAACTTAGTGGATACACATTAACTAAATTTACTGGAATCCCTGGTTATGTATACCAAGGTTTGGCTCAAATGGGAAGAGGATTATATAATCAATATAAAACTAGCACTGTCGCTACCGTTACAGACATAACTTTAAAAACTTCCGGAGTTTCTGATATATGGGATATAGCTGAGGGAATTGGAAAAGAAATTGTGTATCAGGGTCAATCTGAAAATGTTCCGATTGTTTCTGATTTTGAGATTTCTCAAACCAGAGAAAATTTTGTTTCTAGTTCTGTTAGTTTTGGACTAAAAACTATCGGGAGTGAAACTTCTAGTCAATTCGTTAGTGACTTATCTCATGCGGATTCGGCATTAAACGTGGTTTGTGACACAAGTGTTACTAAATTTGTTATCAATAGAGGACAAGACTTAGAATCGTTCATAGATAAACTATCTAATAAACTAAGTACCAAGATTAAAAATTCTTTTGTGTCTAAAATATACCACAAAAATTATAAAGATAAATATAATAAGAGGAAGAACAATGATAAGTGACATAATATTATTGGTTGGGATTGTTGTGATGTTTTATATGAGCTATGAATTAAAAAAAGAGCTGAATAATGATTATTTATCTGATAAAGGTAAAAGATCACCTTGGGCAACTGGACCATTTTTTTGGATTGCATTATTTTTTCCTAAACCTTTTTTTAAAAATGAAACCTTTTGGAAAGGGTATGGATTATATTTATTGCATTTTCTTTATATGGCTTGTGTGGTGTATCTAATAATTCAATCTTTAAAATAAAATGAAAAACAAAAAATATTTTCAAAAAAACGAAAGTTTGTATAAACTGTCTAAATGGATTTCTTTTTTGTTTATTTTTTATCCAATATTATTTTTAACTTTTATTGATTATAGACTATTTTTTAATCCTTCTTTTATCTTTTCATCTGATGTTTCATTGAGTATAATATTTGATATACTTTCTGTCTTATCTTTTTTTTATTTACTAGGTTTTATAGCCATTGGTAAGGAATACAGAATAAAATCTTTTATAATTCTTCCACTACTTTTGATTATTTTTGAGATATTTAAGATTTTCACCGAATCCATTATTTTTATTAATACTTCATATATTCTCTCTTTAATTTTTGGTATTTTTTTATTTATTAACTCGAAATACTTTAAATTTTTAAAAACTACTAGTATATTTTTAATTATTATTTCAATCTTAGATTTATGTATGTTCTTTTTCACCAGTAACTTGAATTTATTACCTTGGCACCTCCAGTTTTTATTTTTGTTTTGTATTCTTGTTTCAATAATTCTCATTGCTACTTATTATTTATATCAGTTTAAATTTTTTAAAGAGGTACTGAATAAAAAATGAACAAAAAAGCAAGAATAAAGTTTGGGATTGTGTTAGTCTTTTTCATATTTGTAATTCTCTTAGCTAGTAATACTTTTTCTGAAGAGATTATTAATGATACAGAGAACATCACTGATAATTCTTCTGAAATAATTAATATTAGCACAGAAACAGATGAAAACAATTCGATAATTGATAATACAACAGAAAATGCATCAGTAACCAGCCCAATAGAAAATCAAACTAATTTAACAATATTAACTTACAATTTTAATGAAATAGAGCAAGAAACTACAACAATCTTAGATGAAAGAACAGAACAAACTTGTAATGGAAATACTTGTGAATGGACTCAATATGCAGGAAATAAGTTTTATAATTATAATAATGAATTTTACTATTTCAGCGATTATACAACATCACACGAAAGTGAAGGAAACTTTAATCAAAATACATTAGGCAACACAGAAATAACATTAACACCAGTAGTAAACTATCAAGATAGTGATGTAGAAATTGCAGACCTTCCAAATATAATTGGAGATCAACTAAACTACAGAACAACAGTAAACCAATATAGAGATAATACTAAGTTCTCAATAAATTTCAACACATTAGAAAATTTGAACAGAATAGGATTTAAAGTTACTTCAAATAAACCAATAAGATATTTTGATTATAACTACACTCCTGAAGGAATTTATGAAATAGACCCAGTTAGACCAGTTGAAATTCCAAATTATCAAATGACAGACTTAATAATTGGAGAGTTAAGATACAGTTTTGTTGATTTGGTAGAATCTAATTTTGACATAGAATATGATAAAACTAATGATATTTTGTGGATTAATTTAGAAGGATTAGATGGAAATATTGAAGCAGACCCAGTATATACATTTTATTCAGAAAGCCAAGATGGAAGTTTATATTTTAATCCAACTTGTAGTGGAGCTATGTATGACACAGCTAATACATTAAGTGTAGCCGCAGACAGTTATGTTAATCCTGCTATAATTTATTATGCATACTTTATGTTTGATACAAGTACTATTAATAATTATTATACATTAAACTCATCAAGTTTAACTATTTACGCTCATTCGTATGCTTCTACTAAATATTATAATCCAGTTTGGAATGTTTCTTATTCCTCGAATAAAGGTTATCTTGGTAGTTTAGACTGCTCAGATAGTCCTGAAGAAACAGTTTATAATCCAGAAGGTTGGTTTAATTATAATGGGACTACCAGTTGGAAATCAACATCAATAAATGTGTCTAGTATAAACACAACTGGATTTACTAACTTTGAATTGATTCCTGGTTGGACTCCTGCAGCAGGTCAGTATGGTGATTTAAAATTAAGAACTTCTGAATATCCTAGTTATCAGCCTTATCTAAATATTACTTATACTATTCCAGAATTTATAACTGATGAAAACCAGGCAAAACAAGCAATAGAACAAGGAATTAACAGTTCGATACTAAGTAATAGCCAAGATATAAAAACGAACAGAAAGATAAATTTGGCGTATTCAAACAATACACAAAAATTAGGAAATTTCGATAAATTTGTAACTAAAAATAATCAAATCTGGGTTTTTAATTATGTAACTGCTAACGAAACTTATACAAATATGACAAGTGTAAGAAAAGTAGTAAACATTTGGGAAAGCTCAAGTCTAAGTTATGAACAAATAGTTTCACAGGTTTCTGGATTTATTAATAATACTTATATTTAATTTTACGGAAAAATGACTATCTAATTTTCAGTTAATTTAAACCACAATAACAAGCTTTATAATGCTTACTTCTTTCTCGAAAGCAGAGGTGATAAGGATCTCAAAGTGTTCAGACTAAAATCACCATTATACGCGCAAATTGAACTTACTTCTTGTTGTAATCTAAATTGTGCTAATTGTTATAATGAAGAAAGACCAGAAAAACCAATAATACAACCCTTAGATAGATTTTCAGAAATAGCTCAGGAATTAGCAAGAAATGACGTTTTCGCAGTAACATTAACTGGCGGTGAACCCTTAGTAGTAAGAGACAGATTATACAAAACAGCAAGAATTTTAGCAGATAATAATATGGATGTAAGTTTAAACTCAAATATTACGTTACTAACGGAAGACGATGTTCAAAGATTAGGAGAATCTGGTGTTACAAGTGTAATGACTTCATTATTTTCTTATGATTCAAGAGTTCATGATGAAACAACAGGAGTAGAAGGTTCTCACCAAAGAACAATAAATGCTTTAGAATTATTAGTAAAACAAGGAATATTAACAACAGTAAACATGGTTGTTTCTCAAAGAAATAAAACACATGTTTATGATACTGGAAGATTTGTAAGCTCATTAGGCATTGATTCATTTTCAACAGCCCAAATCATACCTTCTAATTCTCAAAAAGTGTTACATTTAGAACAAACATTAACTCAAGAAGATGTATTAAATTATTTAGAAGATTTGAACAAAGTAAGACAAGAAACAGGTTTATTTGTAAAACTTTCAAATCCATTGCCTTATTGTTTGGTTTGGGATGAAAAACCACATTTAAGCTATTTAGTGGAAACGAGTTCTTGTATGGCTGGGAGAACAGTAATACAAATAGCTCCAAATGGAGATGTAAAACCATGCCCGATGGTTAATGCTAGTTATGGGAATGTTTTAGAAGAAGGTTTAGAACAGATATGGGAAAGATTATCTGAATGGGATGAAAATAGATATATTCCTGAAGAATGCAAACCATGTGAAATAACGAATGTCTGCAAGGGGGCATGCAGAGGAGAAGCACAAAGAACAAACGGAAGTTTAAATTCAGTAAGTCCTTATTTAGTAAATCCTGTTAAACTAGGAAGAAAACAGATTAATAGTTTGACAAAAGGAACAAGATTAAGAGCAGTAAGAAATATTAAAGCAAGAAAAGAGAACGATTTGTATGTTTTATTTGCAGATTATCAATATATGTTAACAGATGAAAGAACTGCGAAATTTATTTCAGCTTTAAGTTCAGAAGAAATTGTTATGGATGGAGAACTAATTAATGATCCAAAAACTTTTGGAATACTAAATGGTGCATATAATGCTGGGATGCTTAGGGAGGTTAAAAATGGTTAAAGAGTTAGTAGAATTATTGCCTGCGGAAGATTTAAGAGGAATTGATGGAAGGAGATTAGTAGAATATCTAAGAAGCACGACTTCAAGTGAATTAATCAGTGCAAATATGTGTACTGGATGTGTAGCATGCAACAGTGGTGGGGGTTGTACTGGGCCAAGTGGAGTAATGAATTATGGCAGATATAAAACAAAATAAATATCCAAAAATAGAATTTAAAGTAAACAATGAAGCAGAAAAAGAGGTTGCTTACTTTTTTCTGAAAAAGAGATATTTTGATAGTTTTATTAGAAGTTATCCTGAATTAAAGAAAGCAAAAGATATGAATGAAAAAGAGGGATTGAATTTTTTAATTAAAGAAATTGATAGCATATATTTAATCAAAGAAAAAGAATTATTAGAAAAAAAGAAAGAAATTGAATCTAATTGGGATAAGATTAAAGATAATTTCTTTAAAGAAACTGAAAAATTATTTGAACATAAATGGCCTTCTGGTAAATACATTGCAAACATTAGTGTGTTTAGTATGTTCAGGTTAAAACCCGGAACTAAGGTGTTCTCTATTCCTTCTGAAGATTATGCTGGTAATCCTCCATCATTAGGACATATTAATTATACAATAACTCATGAAATGATGCATATCTTATTTGAAGATTATTATAAAACACATTTTAAAGGAAGATTAGAATTAGAAGAATATTATGATTTTTTAGAGATTGTTAATTGTATTATTTTAAATCTACCTCAGTTCAAAGCTATTACTAAATGGGTTACTTATCCGTATCCAGAACATAAAGAACGTTATGAACATTTGAAACAGGTTTACAAAGACTGTAACTCTATGAAAGAATTTGTTGAGAAAGCTATTGAGTATATTAAAAAATAATTAATTTTTAACTTGTTTTTGCATCTTATCATATACGTCTGAATATTGCTTATATTTTGATGCTAAACTTTCTAATCGCTGTGCGGTATTAACGAGTGCAATTGAACTTTTTATTGTATTACATTGGTTAGGATCCATCTTGCATACATCATTAACTAATTGTTGTTTGGCATCTTCTAAAGATTCTTGAACTTGATTTTGAGCGTCCACTATCTGCCCTCCCGCCTGACCTAATGGAGAAAGCACCAAAGCTGTACCTAAGCCATAAGCAATTAATCCAATTATAAAACAGATTAACATTAATACTGCAGAAATAACAGTGGCAGGAACGTCAGTATCCCATATAGTTATGGACATATTTTCTACTGTATCAGTATCTTTGAATATTAAAGTTAATATTGTAATTAAGAGAAATAATAACCCTATAATAAATAAATATTGTGCTAATTGTATTAGTGCCCAACCTATCACAAAAATACCTATTAAAATTACTATTATTTTAGCCCCGTCTTCTTTGCTCATAGTTGTAACAATCATATTTAATTTAAGAAGTTTATGAATGATACAAAAATTATTTTGAATATTTATGAAAAATTACCGAAAGTTAGAGTATATGTTATATTTTATTTACATAACAACTACACAATAGAAATATTAATATACACTAATATTGACTAAGTTTATATTGATAATTAAAATCAATGGAGAATACCATTTCTGCTAACCTGTCTCGGCGGGAGCATTTATACTAACATAAATATGTTTAACAAATGAGAATAAAATGGATAACACAACTGAGGGTCTTATCTCGAGGATAGAAAACATAGAATCCGAGCAGCCTTCGATTAAGAGTATAATTGATGATCCCCATCTAAAGGTGAGGTTAAAAGTTTTATATTCATTGCACTTTCCTGCTTGTCAAATATCTCAACGACAAGAAAACTGTAATTATGTAGATACACGTACTGTAATAGGAAGGCCTAGAATAACAGAAAGAAAATATGGTGTTGGTTTTGCTTGCCCGCGTATTCAATATTAATAAAATATATTAAAAAGATAGTATTATAAATATACCCAAATTGCTTATTTTTATGACTGGCGATTTTATCATTCACGGTAAAGATGTTAGGATTTATGTTGTTGATGTTCCTAATTTTTTGAGTTGTGGTGATGTTTATGTTACTAATTCTTCTAATCGTATTATTGTTACCCCTAATGCTGATGGTTTGGTGGGGTTAGAGGGGCGTAAAGATGAACCTTTTACGCTGGCACAGTATCCTATTCCTGAAAAATATTTTGGTTGGACTGATTTTTTAAAAGTAGGCACTAAAGTTTTTCCAAGTGGCATTAGTGCAAATTCTATAGGGCCTGAGAATAATTTGGTTGTTCCAACCATTGTTGATACTTTGCAATTAACTACTACCCAATTATATGAATATATGGAAACTTATAATACCCGTTTAAATTCTTATTTACATGAACTTTCTAATGATTTAAGAGTTTTAGATAATAGTTTTGAGGTGGTAAAACAAGTTTTTGCAGATAGAAGGGAAGACATAAAAAAACATCATGGGAAACCTACAAGTTTGATTCAAATAATAAAACAGGTTTAACTTGAACAAGAATAATTTTACAGCTTCTGGCTTATCAACGTTAATTTTTTACTAATAAAATGCAGAAATGTTAATATTGGAGGATTCTACTATTTTTGTGATTTACTCCGGGAGCATTTATTTTTGTTAAATAAAATTTATATACTTACCAAAAACACATATTCTAAAATGTTTGATGTCGAAGAATATAATATTGCAGAACAAGCAAAATTGGAAGAAATTATTAGTATTGAGCATAGGCTTAAAAGTTTACATGGATTTTACTCTGGAACTGTCGAGGAAAGACAATGGAGTTCTTGGCAAGGCAGGATTAGAGAATTGAATCCAGTGAGATATAAAGATCATGCTACACACCCAGGATCTGTCTATGACCATAGTCCAAGAAAGTTACCCCTGCTTGAAATGGATGCACAAATTATTGATTCTGTTGCGTCAAAATTAGATGGAATGGATTTTCTTCAGGTTAGAACCCAACAATACGGACCAAATTTAGAATATGTACTTATTTTTGAATATCGAACAAAACCTAATGAAACAATGCTTAATTCAAAGTTAAAAGCAGGAAAAGATGCTACTGAGTATAGTGATCGTTATGTAGCTGAATTAGGGTTAGATATTCCTGAAATAAAATTTCCTTCTTCTGTAATGGATAATTATAAAATAATTAGTGTAAAAGTTCGACCTGAAATTAGATATGGTGCACAAGGTGAAGCACCATCTTTCAATAATTTTAACTTTTTGTTAGTAGTTTACTCATTTGAAGATAAGAAATTACGAAAACAAGAATTGGTAAAAAATGTTGCTCGGACAGATAAATCTGCTCAAAATGCTAGACGTGAGTTAGAACAATACGAATGAGTTTAAAATTTATGTTATTTAATAAATTACTAAAGTGGCACTTTTATGTAATCTGTATAAATTCTTCCTCTTTGATTTCGGAAATCAGAATAAAAAAAGTCAGATCCTTTTCTGCTACATTTTTTGTATCCTTCTTTAAAAGATATTACAGTTCCTTCCTGAACGACTTCATCTAGCGATTCTTTTGATCCATTAGAACCATCTTGCACATCCAAAACCCATTGTTGTCCTTCTGATTCAACTGTTAAGATATATTGGCTTTCACCTAATCCAACATAATCATAACTTGAGAAAACCCCAACGTGTGTTTTTTCTTGCAATTGTCTAGGAATATATTTTTCTTTTACAACCGTTCCTGTTCTATAAACATCTGGGTGCCAAAATGCACCATAATTGTATACTCCCCAAGCTAAAGCAAGAGGGATAGAAATTATTAGTGCAGTCTTTGCTAATCGGTTTAATGCCATATTTTGAGAAATTCTACATTATTTATAAATGTTATCTTAATCTTTTCCCTAGTATTGTTTGTTCGGAGGTTATCATTAAATTGATATTAAATCCAACCCATAAGTTTATTAGAAAAATAACCTGTGTCGCTACAATGGTAAACTTTTGTAAATAATTGATCTGACTTGCCAATAAACTTCATATTAGTCTTAATTAAGATTTTATTTTCTTCTGTAATGTTTAGTTGCGGAGCTTTAAAAAATTCTGGTTTGAAACCAAAACAATCTTCAAATATTTTTATTCCTTCATCTAAATATTCTTGCGTTCTTGGATATCCGAATTCATTGTAAGAATGATAAACTCCGTGCATACCTAATGTTTTGTTTAAACTTAATATATAGTCGCACCAATTTTTATTTTCAGATATACTTTTATTTTCAAACTTTGGAATTATAAATAATATATCTGACTTTTCTAAGTCTGCTTGTTTACATGGAATATTAGGAGTAACATCATCTATTTCTCTTAAAGATATAGTTCTAATTAAATTAATAATTAATATTAATGTGATAAAAAACAAAAAAATTAATAAAATTTTATTCTTCATATGTTGATTAAAAAAATTTAAGTTAATAAAACCTTTTATTGTAAATTAAATGGTTAATTTTATATAGTATTAGTATTCTTTTTGTTTATGTTAAAAAAGGGGTTATTTTTTGCTATTATAGTTGTATTGCTTGCATTTACTGCTGTAGATAGTGAGGCAGCAAAAACTTGTGCACAAATTAATCACCCAAATTGTATCCCAATAAATGATTGTGGGTTTTATAATTATCCAAGTGGTGCATACTTATTATTATCACAAGATATTTCTGATCCTATGTCTTGTATATTTCTTGGAGGAAATGTTGTTTTGGATTTAAATGGTTATACTATTAAATATCAAGATGCTAATTATCCAACTATACCAAATAATGATTTTGAGATTTGGAATGGCAACATACCAAGTAATTGGGATATTTCTTTGGCTCCAAGTATCGTGAGAAGATCGAGTGATTATAAACAATTGGTTAACGGCTCTACTGCATTTATACCAACTAGTGGTCAAACTATAGTTTCAGATTGGGTTTATTTACCTGTTGCCAATAGACATTACAGAGGAATGATAATATTCCAAGCAGAAAGTAGTGGAAGTGGACCAACTGTAAGTGTAGAAAGCCAAACACAAGGGATTATTTGCACAAAAACTGCACAAGATGATTTTGAAGGTGGTGGCGAAGTTGCTTTTTGTGATTTTGATAATCAACCAGCAGGAAATTATAGATTAAGGGTTACAACAAGTACTAGCAGTACTTATTTTGATTTAGCTGGAATTGTTCCTGCACATGATATAGGGGTAGGTTCTGTAAGAGCATATTATGATAGTGGTTGTAATTTGGCGGATGGTACAGGGGGATGTATTGCTCCAGATTATGTTGGGCAAACTTCAATTACATATCCAACCTTAACAATACAAAATGGAATTATAAAATCTAATGTATTCAGTTATTCTTCTGTTGGTATAAGAGCGGCTGATTTACTTGGTGGAACAGTTAATGTATATAATATTACAGTTTATGAATCAGGTATAGACTCAAAAACATCTAGAGTTACACAAAGTGGAGAAATCGCTCATTCTTATTTCTATAATTATCAACCTTGGATAACTACAAGGCATAGTACTTCTTTGTCTAGTATTTCATTAGGCAGTAACTCATTTCATGATAATTATGCTGAAGGTGGTCAAGGAGTTATTACTGTAGGTGGGCCGGCTAAAATATATAACAATGTAATTAGAAACGATCAAGCCGTAACTAACCACTATGCTATAATGATGAGTGGTGATGGTGCGGAAATATATAACAATGTTTTTAATCCTATAAGAGGAAGTGGAATTTTAATGTATCACAGTCAAGATAATTTAGTATATAATAATACATTTTATGTTAATACTCAAATTTGTAATGTGGAATATAGCCAAGATGGAGGAGATACAACATATTCAACTAATGCTATTAGAATGAATGATTATGGTGCAGGAGATACTGCAGGGAATAAAATTTATGACAATACATTTCATATTAATGGAAATTATACTATAAACCCCTTACATCCAGATTGTATGCCTATAACTTCTGGAATTTTTTATACTACAAATGCTGCTGGCAATGAAGTATATAATAATAAATTTTATGTTACAAAAAAGAATGATTTAGATCAGTTACATACTTATGGATTATATGTTGGTGGACTTGCAATACCTCCCGCGGATAATAGATTATTCCATGATAATTATTTTGAATCGAATGATAAAGTAGCATGGATTACTAGCTTTTATGGTGATTCAGCTAATATTGTATTAGAAAATAATAGTTTTGTAAAAATACCTAACATATATTACACTCCTGACTATGAAAATTCAGCTATACAAATAGGCTCTTATATTTATCCTGCCGATAACTTACAACTAATCAATAATAAATTTTTGAATGGATTTGATTCTAATTTATATTATTTTACTGGAGATTCTGGGATATATGATTTGAGTAAACAATGGTATTTACATTTGTATGTTAAAGATAGTAATAATAATCCAATAAATAATGCACAAGTTAGAGCTGCTGGAGTAAATTCTGAAGTTAGTGGTTATACAAATAGTAATGGTTATGTTAAATTAAATTTAGTAGAATATACTGAATCTGGAGAAACTTGGAATAGTGGAAGTCATATTAGAGTTAATAATAATCCTTACAATATATATGTAAATTCTGAATATAAAACACAAGTAACTGCTGATTCTGAAAAGACGTTACAAATTGTTGGCTCTGGGGTTGTTACTCCGGTTTGTGGCAATAATATTACAG
>PNOQ01000043.1 GCA_013824915.1 Nanoarchaeum sp.
CAAAGTTAATTCCAGCCTCTTCTAGCTCATCTTTAACTAGTTTGATATCTTCTCTACTCCTAGAAACAATAACAATCAGATCAGCATCTCTGACCACCCCAAGATAAGCTGGCCCTCTTTCTTTTTCTAAATAATCTTTAGTTATTGCAGGAATTTCTATAACTTGTAACATAACGCCATGATAATCCATAGTAGCAACTTCTGGTTTTCTCGTTGTATATTCATATTCAGCGATTTCAGGTTTAGCATTTGTAATTCTAGATAATAAAGTAGATTTTCCCGTATTAGTCGCACCTATTAAAACAATTCTAGCCGCTCCTTCTTTTTTTATAGATAACCCACCACGACTTCCACCCTTTGATAATCTTTTTTCTCTGTCTAATAATCCTTTATACTTAGAAATTTTTTTCTTTATATCATTTCTTAACTTTTCAGCACCCTTGTGTTTTGGGCCTACTTCTAACATCTTTTGTAAAATTGCAATTTTCTCAACAATAGTTTTAGCTGAAGGATATTCTTTTTCCAATCTTTGATATTCAAAACCTGCATTAGTTGGCATAATTATAAACGTAACGTACTGAATAAAAAACTTTCCATAACCTTTTTATATTAAGATAAAGGTAGAAAATTAACAAGTAGGAGTGCCGGAGTGGTCAAACGGGTTAGCCTCAAGAGCTAATGGCTTAGTGCCTACGCAGGTTCGAACCCTGCCTCCTACATTAAAAAATAATTCTTACTCATCATTCTGACTAGCTCTCTTTTTTACAAGTCCAAACTTTTTACGATTCCTGTCCACATAATAATTGTTTACTCTCCTAATAACAGGAGGCTCCCTATCATAACTATCTTTAACGTGTTGAAATAAATGTTTGTAATTTCTTTTGAATTGCTCTGCAGGATCATTATCATAATCCCTCCTTTTATCCCAAGGGACATCATAATTATCAAACATTAATCTGTTTACAACACCTGTTTTAGGACAAATAAATTGTAGTTCACCCTCACTCCAATAATCTCCTGCAGTACAACTCTCAGGAGGAGTATACCAATGAGTTTGAATTGCGGTAAGCCCAGCAATTTTATGAGAAGTTTTACAGGCAACACATTCAATTCTTTTATTACCATTCCTCACATCAATTTGTTTTAGAATTTCTTCTTGTTGTTGATGTAATTCTGCTAGACGATTTTCTAAGTCACCCATAATTTATCAGAACACAAAGAATATTATAAACATATATATAATTTGATATACAATTTTCACTTCTTCAATCTAACATCTAAATGTGGAAAAGGTATTTCAATTCTGAAATAATTATTTAAATTATATTATAAAATATTGAGAAAAAATATTAAAAGAGAAGGAGCTTTTTTTAATGAAAATTAGGGCCAAACCAACAAAGAGTTTCTAATTTAACATTTTGTGCGTTATTTTCTTGCGCCGTTTTAATTTCAACTCTTCCATCTACTCCCCTGTTAGCGACTACTATTTGATAACCTCTAAACCTATTGTGATCCTCAAGAACACTATTTAAAATTTCAATAAATGAGGGTAATGCTTCATCTACTGATTCTATATGTGAATATCTTTGTTTTAGTAATGGATACGCTAATTCACTTCCGGAACCAAGAGCCGTGTATAGTTGTATATCTTCAACTTTGCCGTCTTTTAAAAGAACAAGGTCTGGGTCATAGTTTTCTGATATACGTAGCACAATTCTCGATAAACTAAATACGGGGGATTTTACAGTGGATTCAATAAATGATCTAATTTGTTGTTTCAATTTCAAATTATTTATTTCACTTATTAACTGATGATAAATTTGATTTTTTTCAGTATCTCCAGTTCTTCTAATCTCTCTATGTTTATTTTCTAATGAATCTATCAAACTATTAAACTCATCTAAATTATGATTCAAAATATATTCATCTTTAAGTAAATCTGCAAGATTAGGTGCATCGGCAAAGATTTCACTAGATAAATTTCCTAAATCAACGAAAATATACCTTCCGCTAGTACCATAATAAACCCCAGATATAACTGGTTTAGATAATAGCTCATCATCAGGGCAATGTATACGCGACCTAAGTTTAGGAGTGAAATACGATGATGTTCCATCAGACCCATAACAGTCCGTTGCTAACATAGCTCCATTTTTCGTTTTGAGTCCTATTACAATCGTCATTTTGATGGGGAAAATAAATTTGTTTATAAAATTTTCCATTGTTACTATCAAACGGTTCTCAAATCAAGCTAAAGAATTTCAGGTTTGATATACAATTTTCATTTCTTCAATCTAACATCCAAATGTGGGAAAGGTATTTCAATTCCAGCTTTATTCAATGCGTTATAAATTTTAGTGTTAGCATCATCTATAGATTCAAATCTATGATCATAACTCTCAACATAGTAATAAGCCTTAAAATTCAAAGAAGAATTCCCCATTTCTACAAATCTTACTGTAGGTTCAGGATCTTTAACAAAATATTTAACACTAACAATTTCTTTCAAAATTAATTTCTTAACCTTTTCAATATCTGTACCATAAGCAACCGTAAATGGAACAACAACTCTAGATTTAGGTTCAGGTTGCGCAACATTTTGTATAATACTATCTGCTAATTTACTATTAGGTATAATTATCATTTCATTATCAAACGTAATAATTCTTGTGCTTCTTAGTCCAACTTTCTCAACTTTTCCTTTCACTTGTTGACTACCATCTAAATATATTAAATCTCCAACTGAAACAGACTTATCCACTATCATTGCCGCACCTGAAAATATATTAGCCAAAGTAGGTTGTAAAGCTAATGCAACAGCAATACCTGCTACACCTAAAGCCCCTAGTATAGGTAATATTTCTACACCCCAAATAGATAAAACGTAAATAACTGAGATAACAATCAAACCAACTATCATAACATTATGAATTAAAGATAATAAAGTATCATCTAGTTTGCTTTTAGTCTTTTGGGCAAATCTTTTGAAAGACCTTTCAATTAATAGATTAATAATAACATAGATTATGTAAATTATATTCACGGCCATCAAAGTGTATATTAATTTAGATATCGTATCTTGTGTAGCCTCAACTAACAAAGTAGTATCTTCTATAGTCATATTCAAACTAACTAAAAAGAATAGAACACTAACAGGAGTAGAAGTTCTTTTAACAATTAAATCATCTAAATCTGTTTTAGTTTTTATTGTTAATCTCAAAACAATTTTTTGTAATATTATATAAGCTAATCTAAAGATAAAGAATAATACAAAAAACACTACAATTACTCTTACTAGTTCATTTTGAATTGAGTTAAACATAAAAAATAAAAATACAATACCTTTTTAAAACTTTTCGGTACATATAATAATATGAAAATTAAGAAAGTAGTATATGCAGAAGACAATAAGTTTTACTGGAAAGCTGGAGATTTGCATACACAATTAGGATTTATCACAGAAGAAGAATTGAAAACAAAATCAAGAGTAACAAACAAAAATAAAGAATTTATAGTCACAGAAGCAAGCTTTTTAGACAATTTTGAAAAGATAAAACGTGGTCCACAAATAATGCTTCCAAAAGATATAGGCCCAATATTAACTAGGACTAGTTTAAACAAAAATTCAAAAGTCTTAGAAATTGGCACAGGCTCAGGAGCATTAACATGTTTTTTAGCACAATTCGTAAAATCTGTTGTAAGTTATGAAATACGAGAAGATCATCAAAAAATCGCAGAAAAAAACTTAGAAGATTTTGAAATAAAAAATGTTAAATTAATTAACAAAGATGCAACAAAAGGAATAAAAGAAAAAGACTTTGATGCTGCAATAATAGACATAAAAGAACCATGGTTAGTTATTGATGAAGTTGAAAAATCATTGAAATCTGGCGCATATATTTGTTCATATTCTCCGTCTATAACTCAATCGGATTTATTAGTTAAACAAGCAGAAAAAAATACAAACTTAATGGTTATTAATACCATAGAAGTAATAGAACGTGAATGGGACATTCAAGGTAAAGTTGTACATCCAAAAATGAGAATGTTAGGTCACACCGCGTTTTTAACATTTATAAGAAAAATATAATTATCTTTCTACTTGAACCACATTATTATTTTTAACAGGTTTACCACAATTACAAAGACCTAAATTTATTGCATTAGCATCTCTACTTGAACAAACAGCTAAACAACCTTGTCTGTCTAACTGTGCTTTTTCAGATGCAGTTACTCCTTTAACACATTGTTCAGTATCTAAATTGAAAGTTCTCGAAAATAAAGCAAGGTCACTCAAATCACACACACCATCTTCAAAAAGATCACAATATTCTCCAGCACCAAGTCCAAATTGTGATGAAAACAATGAAACATCTGATAAGTCAACTACTCCCTTTGAGTTTCCTTCTTGGAAAATATCACCAATACAATAGTAAGGCTCTACAACAATATTAGGATTACTTCCTGCACCATAAATATACATAGTATAAACTTCTTCAGTTTCACCAGAAGCTAAATAAGATTTCCATACTCTTCTTCCTAGTGCATCATAACCAAATTCTAAAACATCATCATTATACATTTCTATTTTAATCAATCTGTTATTTACATCATAAGAATAACTAGTAGTTCCTTCTGAACAAGTCTTAGAAGTTACTGCACCAATATTACTATAAGCATAAGTACATCCGTCTGCACTATCTAATTTATCATCATTACCATAAACATAGCTTGAAACACTATGAACAATATCTTGTCCATCACCATTAACAGTTTGAGACATTCTATTCCCTACAGGAGTGTAAAGATAACTTATTCCGTTTAATCCGTTAAACCCAATTGAAGGCTCATCATAATAGTCATTATTTACAAACGAACTTAGTCTATACAAATTATCATAATTAAATGTGGCACTCCCACCATCAACTAAATCAGTCATAGAAATTAAATTGCCTACATTATCATAAAGATTGTATTGTTCTCCAAATGTTAAAACTGAATTTCCATCTTTAACTTCAATCTTATCCAACCAATTTCTGTCATTATATGAAAAATCTTGTAAAGAACCATCTGGATAATTAATTTGATCTATCATTCCTAAATCAGTATAATCAAATACAAAGTCTTGAGCAACGCTATTTATAGACACAGTTTCAATTTGATTTAATTTATTATATCTATATTCAGTTACATCATTATTTGGTAAAACAACTTTAACAACATTTCCTGCATCATCATAATCATAATAAGTAATAAATTCATTTACTCCAACTTTATTAATAACTCGTATCACATTACCTTTTTTATCGTAAATATAACTTTCAGAAGTTGAATGCACATAATCTTTTAATTCACACAAAAATCCTACACTTGTACTACTTGCAACACAACTATCTCCAGATGAATCAACATCATAATAATTTTCTAATGTTTTTACACCATTGATCTCAACATAAATTAATCTGTTAAGTTCATCATAAAAGAATTCAGTCACATCGTTATTTGAATCTCTTATTGTTTTTACATTTCCAACTAGATCATAAGTATAACTAGATACACCAGAATTCAAATCATTTGTAGAAGTTAATCTTCCAAGTTTATCATAATTATTAGTTACTGTTATTCTATTCTCCGTATCAGTAACTTTCTTAAGATTTCCAAGTAAGTCATATTCAAAATTAGTATTTTTATTATTGGCATCAGTAACTTGTACCGTATTACCTAATAAATCTGTTTTAGATTTAGTTAATTTTCCATTCGCATCAAGAACACTAGTAAAAAAGTTACTGGATTGGCCCCAATAAGCAGTTTGAGTACAAACGTTTACACCACCACAAGTAACTTCATCATTATCATTATACATTCCTAAGGGGAATACTTTTCTTACTCTAGCCAATGGATCTTTATAATAAACATTCTTTACAGATTCAACTCCACTTTTAACATCTAAATCTCCATAAGTCAAAGCAATATCATCTTCAGATAATCCTTTAATTTTACCATAAACTACATCCACAGCACTAGGTTGAACTTCAGTAGGTTCTGTAACAGTGTCAACTTTTGAAAAATCATTATAAATTGTATCAGATACTAAAGCAGCTGTACCTTCTGTTACTATCTTAGTTCTGATTGGTCTTGCCAATCCATCTGTGTAAGCAATAGCAGCAGAATATAAATTTTCAGAACCATCTATAACTGATTTTGTTCTTACCCAATTCATGCACTCTTCATTTCCTTCTACTAAGTTTTCACAATTTTTTAATCCGTAGTTATAAGTATACACAAAACTATTAAATGTGTCTCCTTCAAATTTAGAGCTTGATAATCTTCCATAAGAATCATAATAATAATAAGTACTAAATCCATTTGCGTCTATACTTTCAGTCGGTCTTAATTTACTATCATATTTCATTATTGATTTTTGTCCTAAAGAATTTTCAATACATGTTGGATTTAGAATATTAACATAAGGATTAAAATCTCTAACTCCTCGTACATTCACATAAAAATCTTCTTGGGGATTATCAATTCCATGAATGAAGAAACAAGAAACATACAACACTTTAACTGGTCTAGCCGGCCTAAATTCATTTATATTAGTAAAATAAACTGCAGGTTGATAATTATAGTAAACACTAAAAAAGCTGTTGAAATCTCCACTAAAAAACTCTTCCCAAATATGATCTTTATAAAAGTAAAGTTCATAAATCACATCATCCTGGTTTGGATATCCTATAGGATGATCATAATTATCTACAACTGAAGTCATTTCTGATAATAACATTGGTTCATTGCTTGTTCCAGGACCAGCAGCGAGTTGGGTTAACTCTGTATCATAATAAGTAGAACCATCTGCAGCAATGTATAAATAAACAGGATTGTCCATCCAATTAGAAGAATCCCCATTCAAACAGATTTCTCCATAATATCCTTCTCCACGAGGCAAATATAAGTTAAAATCAACATCTTCTGGAGCAGGATATTCATCAAAGTCATGATTAACACATGGCTCTTCATTAGTGCCATAATATACCTTTTGAGAATTTCCTAAAGAATCTTCTGCTTCCAAAAGATTTCCTTTTGGGTCATAACTCAAGAAGTTAGTAACTATATCTCCAGCATTATATGTAGGAGGATTAATTAAAGAAATTGTTCTGCTTAATTTGGGTACATTATTAAATAAATTGTAATCAAAAATATCCATCTTTAATACATTCCCAACTTCATCAGAAACTGTCGATTTCATTGGTAAATTCAAAATATTTTTATCTTTGGCGACCCAAGATACAACATTTCCTTGCCCATTTAAATAAAACGGATAATTTTCGGTTATTACTCTTTTACCGTCATTACCATAAGTGATAGTTTTCTTAGGAGCACCATTCGCATCTTTTTTCAAAGTAGGACAAAGGTTAGGTTGATTTGCACAATCAAAATTATAATATTCATAATCAGTTATTGACTCTACATTATCAACAGTCGTTTTTGTACTTTTTATTCTTCTATTGTATTCATTGATAGCACCCATTTGTGTACCAAATGCAACTTGGGCAGCTTCAAAATTATTTTCAACTTTTTGTACTAAATTTCCACTAGCAGTAAAACTTTTTGTTAAATAATTAAGACCTTGTAATTCATAACCATTTGTAATTGAATCCATACCTAAATCATTATAAAAATAATATTCATTATAACCATAATTTGCAGGAAGAGTTTCTTTAACTTTACTAAATATTAAGTCTCCACCATCTTTACAACCCTTAAAACCATCGTATTGTGTTATCGGGCAAGTAATTGTTTCATGACAACCATCTCCTTCACAATTATCAGAAGAATAAGTACCCTCTATACAATGCTGGTTACCCCAAAAATCAAAACCTATCACACAATGTTTAATTCCACAACTAGTTCTTTCAAGATTTATATTATTAACATAATCACAATCAGCCAAATTAGAAGTACCTAAATAATCATAAGTAGTAGTATAAGAATCCCCCATTCCATCTGATTTAGTCAAGGATCTGACAACATTACTTGGTAAATTTGAAGTGAACTCACCAGCAACTACTGTTCCTTTATCAACAGAGTTTAGATCTTCATAGTTAAAAGAGTCATAATTAACTACAACTTCACCACCAGTAGGATATGTTATGTTTTCTAGTTTGCCATCAGGAAGATAACTAAATTTATATCCTGGTAAACTCTGGCCATTGCTTGGATAATATTCATAAACTTCAGTTAAAAATAATCTATCAACTTCTCGTTCACCAGCATTATGCCACAATCCATCTATACCTTTATACTTACTACTGTCTAAGATTAAATAATCATAAACAAAAACTATTTCCTTTTCAACTTCTCCATCTGATGATTTAACAAAGATTTTATCTAATTTTTTAGTACCATATAAATAAGGTTTCCAAGTTGTAGCACATTCACCTGCCCTACATTGAGAACCAGATTCACAACTTCCATCTTCATTATAAATATAACAAGTATAATTTCCATTTAATTTCATATTTCCATTAGTATAATAAAACCGCATTGGATCACTCCAATCCTCCCTATTCCCCAAATTAAATTCTATACTTTTACCCGAAGGAAAATTAATTTCATCTATGTAACTAGACCTCGTATAAATATACTCACGACCAAATCCTTCAGAGTTTTCCCAATCAATTAAATCATCAACATAACCTGGGCCTACATCAGGTATACAATTTCCTATACCATTATCAATTATATCAAGATATGTTTCGGTAACCCACTCTCCATTTTCTCGTATGTATTGATAAGTTCCTATTGCCCCATTAGTCCAAGCAGTTACACGATTGTCAGTAAAAGATAAACTTCTTAGTTCCTCGGGAGAAGAATCAATTTCGTCAGTATATGAAATTTGAATTTTATTCCCATTAGTATCTTCAATTTGTGTTAAATCCAAAGCATAAGGCCCATAATAACTAACTTCATTATCATAAACAGTAGTACCTGTATGAATTATACGTCTTTCGCCACTTGCACTACTTGGAATATAACAATTACTCTGCCCAAAAAAAAGGTCACTATCATCTACTATTTGAGCATTGTCTGCACTAGTAAAAATTTGACTTGCACTAGGACCAATAAACGCATTATGATCTAAGTAATTTAGGTATGCTCCAATTCCATCATGATTCCAAGCATAAGCATCATAAGAAGTTATTTCTCTATCAAATTTAGGAGCTTGTCTTGTATGTTCAAAAATATATTTAGTTCCGTCAGCTAACACAACTTCAGCATCCTCAGAACCAACTTGACCATTAATATTAACTTTAGTATAAGGATTGTATTCAAGTTCTCTTTCACCATATAAATTAACATCTCTAGAAAGTAATTCACCAGAAGCACCAGGAGAACTTAAATATTGTTTTCCAGTTTCAACATCAAAGTTTATTGAACCAACATCTAAACTCCAACCTGCACCAACCCAACTAGGTTGAGCACCATCCCAATCTTCAGGTCTAGAATATTTATCAACATCAGAATTATAATTCAAAGATAATCCTAAAGATAAACCATTAACATCCTCAATACCCACAAGTGGAACAGAAAAACCAAACTGACCATTAGCCAAATTAACATTAGGATCAGATATAGAACCTAAAGAAGCGGCACCAACCGCAGGAAATTCTCTAATCATAGAACCCGCAGCAGAACCACTAGATTTATCAGCCGTTAAATCATTAGGTATATCTTCCATACCTACTCTTTGTGAAACAAAATAAAGTGGTGGTAAAACTGCAACATCTGATTCTTCAGCACCAACATAATTAAAATTAGAAAAGATTAAACATAATATAACAAGTATTAGACTTAACTTTCTCATAAAACAAAGTTTAACTAAAGATATATTTAAACCTTTCCAAAATATATATAAATAAACCACTACAATAAAAATCTATGAAAGTATATGTGCCTGACACATCTGTGTTAATTGAAGGAGTTATTTCCAAATTAATAGAAACAAAAGAAATAACAGGAGTAGTAGTAATCCATAACGCTTCTATTTCTGAATTAGAATCTCAAGCAAACAAAAGAAGAGAGATAGGTTTTCTTGGTTTAGATGAATTAAAAAGATTACAACAACTAAAAAAAGAAAATAAAATTGATTTAAGATTTTCCGGAACAAGGCCAACATCCGATCAAATAAAATATGCAAAATCTGGAGAAATAGATGCATTAATTAGAAATCTGGCTTTCGAAGAAGGAGCAACTTTAGTTACAGCAGATATTGTTCAAGCAGAATCAGCAAAAGCATTTGGTTTAGAAGTTAAATTCATAGAACACAAAAGACCAAAAACAAGATTAAAGATAGAAAGATTTTTTGATAAACATACTATGTCTATTCATTTAAAAGAAAATGCTATACCTGTAGCAAAAAGAGGTTTACCTGGGCAATGGCATTTAGTAAAACTATCAAAAGTTCCATTAAGAAAAGATAAAATGCATGAATTCGCAAAAGAAATAGTAGAAAAAGCAACTTACGATTCAAATTCATTTGTAGAAATTTCAAGAGCAGGCTCAACAGTAATACAATATAAAAATTATAGAATTGTTATTGTTAGACAACCAGTATCTGATGGCTTAGAAATAACTGCAATTAGACCAATAAAAAAATTAAGCTTAGATGATTATCATTTAGCAAAAGAAATTCTTGAAAGAATAAAAAATAAAGCAAGAGGAATTTTAATAGCAGGTGAAACGGGTTCAGGAAAATCAACATTTGCACAAGCTATAGCTGAATACTATTCAAGAAGTGGAAAAATAACAAAAACAGTTGAATCACCAAGAGACTTACAAGTAGACCCAGAAATTACACAATATTCAAAAAATTTCACAACCTCAGAAGAAATGCATGATATATTATTTTTATCAAGACCGGACAATATATTATTTGATGAAATTAGAGATACTCCAGATTTTAAATTGTTTATAGATTTAAGATTAGCAGGTTCCAATTGTTTAGGCGTTATTCACTCAGCCTCAGCAATTGACGCAGTTCAAAGATTTATTTCAAGAATGGAAACTGGTATGATTCCATCAGTGCTAGATACTATATTATATATTGATTCTGGAAATATAGCAACAATTTTAACATTAAAAATGACTGTAAAAACTCCAACAGGTATGACAGAAGCAGATTTAGCACGTCCTGTAATAGAAATTTATGAATTTATAACTAATAAATTAGTTTACGAAATTTACAGTTACGGTGAACAAACAGTTGTAATCCCAGTATCAGAAGAAAAATCATCAACAAAGAAATTCGCAGAACACTATTTACAAAAAGAATTTTCTCAATATTCAAGAAATGCTAAATTAGAATTAGAATCAGACAATAGAGCAATAGTTTATGTCCCTGAATCTGAAATAGCTAAAATAATAGGCACTGGCGGAAAAAGAATAGAACAGATAGAAAAAAATATGGGTATAAGTATAACTGTAAAAAGCTTAGAAGAAAACAAAAAAACAATAGAATATAAGTTTTTAGATTCAAAAAAATATTTAATGTTCTCGTTCCATCATTCGTTAGGTAAAAAACAAGCAGAATTTTTCATAGAAGATACATTCGTGTTCTCGGCTATAGTTTCAAACGATGGAAAAATACAAATACATAAGAAGTCCCAACTAGGCAGAACAATAATAGACGCTCTAGAAACCAATAAAAAGCTAGAAATTAAGGTTTAATCTTCTTTACAATAGTGAATTAAATAAAGAGAATATATTAAGCACTTATTATATATTTAAAAATTAGAAGTTAAAAAAACTTTTTAAATTTTCTGCGCATTGTCTTCGGCGTAACGCACCCCACGAAGCCTATTGTCACAGTCAAGGTCCCCGTCGCAGCCACTAAGCCTAGAATCGCTGCCAAGACAGTCAAACCAGCATTGTCTTGCGAATGGAGTTGATTGATTTTTTACATGAGTTCTGTCAACTAAATAAATTGGCATTTGGTTTATA
>PNOQ01000022.1 GCA_013824915.1 Nanoarchaeum sp.
TGGAACTATTTATATCATAAAAAGGCCTCTTTGAAATAGCGATTAATATTGGATCTGGACCTCCTCTTTCATCTACATAGATTACAATAGCGCCATTACAAAATCCAAGAGTAGCCTCAACTGCCATTGCTAAGTTAGGAGGTCTATCTTTTGGTTGATAGGCAAATATTATGTCACACTTTTTAACGGCCTCAATATCATCAGGAGCATATTCTGCTTGACATCTCTGTCTGGAGTCGGTTATTGGATTATAAAATTCATAATAATCTTTAAGCTCAGAAATAACATTATCTCTCCATTTTGAGAGTGGCCCAGCAAGATAAATCTTTAGTTTTCCATGGGCAAGCGAATATCCTACAGTATATAAAAGTTATGGACCTGCCGGGGATCGAACCCGGGCCTCTCGACTGCCAGCCGAGAATTGTACCATTCAACCACAGGCCCGTATGATTAACCTTTGATCACACCAAGAGGCCTTAAACGAGCTATCTTTTTACCAATGCCAACTTCATCTGCGACTTTTACGACTTCATCAACGTCTTTGTATGCGTTTGGTGCTTCTTCGCTAATACCTCGAACTGATGCCGCCTTAATGTAAATTTTTTCTTTTGCCAAATCTTTAGTTATTTGTTCGCCAGTAAACAATCTATTTGCTTCGTGTCTTGACATTAAACGACCGGCACCATGGGGCGTGCTAGAAAATGTTTCATTCATTGCTTTGTCTGTTCCGACTAAAACATAAGAAGCAGTACCCATACTACCAGGTAAAATTATAGGTTGACCAACATCACGGTAAACTTTTGGAATTTCTTTATGGCCTGGGCCAAATGCACGAGTTGCACCTTTCCTATGAACGTATAATTTCTTTAGTTTATTATCAATTTTATATTCTTCTATTTTTGCTATATTATGGGCAACATCATAAAGTAGATTTAGTTTTGTATCACCAAAGATAGTGTTAAACGATTTTCTTACATAATAAGTTATTAATTGTCTATTACACCAACCAAAATTTGCGGATGAACTCATAGCACCAACATAATCCTTAGCTAGTTTTGAACCAGTTGGAGCGTATGCTAAATCTTTTTCAGGTAATTTACTTACTATATCACCAAACTCTTCTTCTATCGCTCTTAGATAATCAGAACATACTTGATGACCTAAGCCACGGCTTCCAGAGTGAATCATAACCACAATCTGATCTTTTTTCGTGATACCGAATATTTTAGCTATATCTTTGTCATATATGTCGTCAACTATTTGTACTTCAACAAAATGATTTCCTGCGCCAAGAGTTCCAAGTTGTTTCCTACCACGACTTTTTGCTCTTTGACTTACTTTAGAAGCATCTGCAGTTTTCATATGACCATTCTCTTCACAACGTTCTAAATCTTCTTTCAGAGCATAATCATTCTTTAATGCCCAGTCTAACCCTGTATTGAGAACTTCATCTAGCTCTTGATCGGTTAGTCTTAAATTTGACTCACCACCTACACCACAAGGAATATTATTGAATAGTTCATTCATTAGTTGTTTTATTTTAGGTTCAACATCTTTCTTTTCTAAGTTTGTTGTTAGAAGACGGACACCACAATTTATATCAAAACCAATACCACCAGGAGAAATGCATCCATTTTCAATGTCAAATGCAGCTACTCCACCGACGGGAAAACCATAACCTTCATGACAATCACTCATAGCAATTGCTCTTTTTACTATTCCGGGCATGGATGCTACATTCTTTATTTGTTCTATAGTTCTATCTTTCTGTATCTTTTCCATTAATTTTTCGGAAGCAAAGATAACTGCCGGAACATTCATAGTACCATGTTTTGGAATTTCCCATTCATTTTTTGATATTTTCTTTATTTCATTTGTCATAACAATACATAGAATTGGTTAAATTTATATAGCTTTTGAATTATATATCGACGACAACAGTAGCTTCATAGCCTTTCGGTGTTTTTTTGATAGTCATTCCATTGTAAGTTATTGCTTTGATTTCACTTTTTAGATCGTAATTCTTTAAAGAATCACATTCTACTGTTCCTGTAAGTTCAAAATCTTTGATTTTTATGTCTTTCACGTCGTGGACAAAAATTCTCTTAGTATCATGCAAAAATAATAATTCATCTAAAAAATCATACAAAAGAGATTCATAATTTTTTGCCGTTACTTTTATGTTTATCTTTTTTTTAGGTTTTACTTTAGTAGTATCACCCAAAATGTTGAACATTGCTAGTGCCGAATTTCTAAAAACACCGACGATGTTTGACCCATATGCAACAAATTTTGCTTCTGATGTGTGCGGTAAATATTTGAATTTCATTTTTTTAAAATTATTTTGTGAGTATAAAAATTTTTTCAATTTTTTTGCAAAAAAGAAAACATTTATAAATTAAATTCACGAAAATTAGGATAAGTTTATATTAATGTTAAAAGAGGAGGTGCGATTCAATGGCAGCAAAGAAAAAAGCAACTAAGAAAAAAGCAACAAAAAAGAAAGCTAAGAGATAATAAAATTTAGGAGATTTATCTCCTTTTATTTTTTTTAATTCTTTTGTCTTTTTATTGTTCTCTGTGATCCGCCCTTTTTATACTTATTATATCCTGCTTTTGCTTTTTTGTCTCGTTTTGTTTTTCTACCTGAGTCACATTGCATAAAATCACCTCATATTTTTTTAGATTTTAATAGTTCATCTTGTATACTTTTTTCAATTTGTTGTTCAGACATAAATCCCATTTTACCGAGGGGATTACCTTCCATGGGCACAAAAAGTATAGTAGGTATACTTCTTATTTGAAAGTGCTGAGCTAAGTCTGTCTCTTCATCAACGTTTATTTTGTAAACGTTTATTTTGCCCTTGTATTTCTCTGCTATTCTTTCTAGAACTGGTGCAATCATTTGACATGGGCCACACCAATCTGCATAGAAATCTATTACTGCAGGTATCTTGCCTTTAAACTTCCATTGTTTTTCTTTTGAATAATCAAAAACTTTTTCTTGAAAATCCTTTGCTTTTAATTTTTCTGTCATTTTATCCTCCTATTTCCAATCTATTGCTGTAGTATCACCTTTGATATATTTATAAGATTCTAAGCCTGCTTTTGCTCCTTCTCCAGCAGAGATTACTGTTTGTTTGAATGGGACTGTTGTAACATCTCCTGCTGCAAAAATGCCTGCTTGCGAAGTTCTACATCTTTCATCAATCTTTATTTCACCAGAATCAGTTAAATTAACTAAAGATTTTAACCAATCTGTTTTTAGTTCGTAGCCTATTTCAACAAAAACACCATCGACTTTTAATGTTTTTTCATCTTTTGCGTTTTTAATTGTAAATGATTCGACAAATTTATCTCCTTTGACTTCTTCAGGTAACCAATTGAGCAAGATTTCTATTTTTTTCATTTTTTTTATCTTTTCTATTGTCACTTCATCTGCCCTAAATTCATTACGTCTGTGGATTAGATAAACTTTCTTTGCAAACTGAGTTAGTAATTCTGCTGCTTCTAATGCCGAATTTCCACCGCCGATTACTGCAACTGTCTTTTCTTTATAGAATGGGGCATCACATGTAGCACATGTTGAAACACCTCTTCCGAAGAATTTATCTTCTCCAGGAATATTCATCCTTCTAGCAGTTTTACCAAATGCCAATATGATTGTTTTTGTATCGTATGTTTCTTTATTCTTTAGTTCAACTGTAAACCCAATTTTTTTCTTTTTGATTAGTTCAACTTCACCCATGATCATTTCGGCACCGAATTTAGATGCTTGTTGTTCAAATTTGGACATTAGCTCTGGTCCAGGTATTAAATCAAAACCAGGATAGTTCTCAATATGATTTGTTAACATTGTTTGTCCACCAATGTCTAAAGTTATTATAGCAGTCTTTAATTTCTTCCTACACGTGTATATAGCTGCAGTTAAACCAGCTGCGCCAGCACCTATTATTATTACATCGTAATTTTCCATTTTTTATTTCCTAACATACATTTAGATTATATTTTTGGGTATGTTTTTTTGTATCCCTTAATATTGGTACAACTGTATCTTTATTTAAAGTATATACTCTTTGTTTTCCTTTCTGCTCAACTGTCACAAAGCCGTTTTTTACTAAACATTGTAAGTTATGTGATACTCTACTTTGTTCCATATTAGTTTCTTTTATTATTTGACTGACATGTTTTGGACTTTTTTCCAAACATAAAATGATATTTAATCTCGTTTCATTACATAGCGTTTTAAAAAATACCATATATGTCTTTTCAATCATATGATATGGATAACATATGTTATTTATAAATGTTTCTATAATTCTTCAAATTCTGTTCTTTTGTTTAATAAATCTCTAATTGTTTCTTGAAGATTTTCTATTTTTACTCTGATTTGTTTCATACTAGAGACTTCTCTTATTGTAACGTCTTTGTTTTTTAATGAATCGTGATCTATAGTTATACAAAAACTTGTTCCAACTTCATCCATTCTTCTATAACGTCTTCCAATGCTACCAGATTCATCATAAACACAAACAAATTCTTTATTTAAGTCTTTGAAAACTTCTTTAGCTAGGTCATCTAAACCATCTTTCGACATTAATGGGAAAATAGCAACATCAATTGGCGCCATTCCTTGTTTGAAGTGTAACCAATCTCTCTCTTTATCTTCCATTAATGAATTTTCTAATAAAACATAAGTTGTTCTTTCTAATCCAAATGCTATTTCTAAGATTTGTGGATGTTCTTCTTGTATATCCATTTTTGTTTTGGAAAACTTAGCGTGTTGTTTTAAATCGTAATCAGTTCTATCATGAACACCACAGATTTCAAACCAGCCGTATCTTTCTGTTAAGACTTCTATGTCCCAAGCATCATCTGCATAGAAAGCTAATTCTGCAGGGTTGTGTTGTCTTATTCTTATTTTAGACTTATCGAAACCCATATTTTGTACTAAACTATAAGCTACGTTAACCATGAATGCATAAGCTTCTTTTTTCATAAACTTCTTTTTTATTGTTTCTCCAAGTTTTATTTTTTCTATTTTTTCTGAACCATATTTTAGCAAAGGTAATATTTCGTCAGAATACTCTTGGAATTGAGTAAAATTATTTTCTTGATTTTTCAAAATAAATAATTGAGCCTCTGCTTGAGTAAATTCTCTTGTTCTAAAAACTCCTTGCCGTGGGCTTATTTCATTTCTATATGCTTTCCCTATTTGGAAGACACCAAAAGGAACTTTTGTTCTGAAAAATCTGAAAAGTTCTGGGAATAATAAGTAAGTAGTAGTTGCAGTTTCTGGTCTGAGAAAAACTTCTTGATCTAAACCAATTATAGTTTTCATCATTAAGTTTGCTGGAAAAACATTACCAAATTCACCTTTACAAGAAGGGCATCTTACATTTTTATGTTGAATTATTTTTTCTACTTTTTCTGGATCTTTTTCTTCTAATCCTTCTATTAAATGGTCTACTCTATAAGATGAGTTACATTTTTTACATTTAACGATATAATCTACAAAATTAGATAAATGGCCTGAAGCTTGCCAAACTTCTTTAGGCATTATTGTTGGGCATTCTACTTCCCAGAAATCAAATGCTGAAAATCCTTTTCTGATGACTCCTTCTACTTTATTTTTTAATAATTTTCCTAGCGGGCCCCAATCATAGAATCCAGATAAACCACCATTGTAAATATTTGGGCTTGGACCCCAGACAAAACCTCGCCTTTTTGCTAAGTCTAATACTTTATCTTCAACTTTCATGATTTTGTAAAGAAGTATTATTGTTTTTATATCTTTTGGATTAAGAGTAATTTTATAAATTAATTAATACTAACAATAGAGTATGGCATTTCAAAGTTTGGCTGATAGTATTGAAAGATTTTTTTGGGAAAAATCAGAAAAAGTTAGATTGTATGAAGCATTAAAAAAGATGGAAAATAATCAACCTTCTTTATGTAGGGACAGTATTTTGACACGTTATTATACTTTTAAGACAGGAATAGATTATTTAACCAATCGACCAAAGTTAGAACAGGTAATGAACCCAGAATGTATTTATGCTTTAGAACTATATGCTACTAATTTAGTAGGTCTTAATTTTTAATAAGTGTGATAATCAACTAGATTTTTTTGCATTACATCTTTTAAGGAAATAATATTATTTGATTCTATTCTTGGACATGCAGTATTTACCCACATTTTTATATCATTGAAGTTTTCTAAACCATTTACATCTATTTCATCTGCTATGAATACATAAGCTTCTTTTTTACAAGTTTTAGCAAATCTTAATGCAGTTCTCAATGCATTTTGGCCGGGTTTAGTTGAGACTAGAATACCTATTTTATCTGCTAAGATATATTTTTTTATTAGTGCTTGTCTTTTGTTTTCTAATTTTTTTAATTCATCCTCTGAAAATTTTGAAACTGTTTTTGAGACTGGATTAACAAGATAAATTTCTCTTATTCCAGTAGTATTTACTAATTCTAATGGATGGAATTCTCCAGAACCGAAGAAAACATAACAGTCTACTTTATCTTTTAATTTTATAGCTTTTGAAGAGTTGCAGCCGACCATTTGCCCGGCTATTTCTACTTTATTATTTTGTTTTTCTAAAATTAATTTTACTTTGTCTAGATAATCTACATATTGAACTGCAGAAACTAAACCTATTCGTTTTTTATTTATTTTTAATTTTTTTAAAACAGATAAATCTACGTTCTTAGCTTTTGCTGGCACAAAAACGGTTTTTACTCCTTGAATTTCTCGTATTTCCATATTATTTTAATTTCTCTATCTTTGTTTTATTACTAATTATTGCAGAATTACCTGATTTATCTTCAATTATAATTTTTAATGGTTGATCACCAAGTTTAACTTTCCATATTTTTTTTAGTAAATTTTTTGCCTGTTTTTTAACATCTTCTTCTTCAGCAGTATCTCTTTGTTGTTCCAAAACTAACTCAAATTTGTGTAATAGTCCTTCAATATTAGAAACAAAACCATCTGAAGCTTCACCTGGTTCCATATTCATTCTCATTTGAGGTATCTTAACAGAAGCATTACTTGATTTAATAACTCTGACAGACATATCTTTTTCTGAATCTATTTCAAAAGTTATTCTTGTTGGATCTTTCTTTTCTTCTGCTTCAACATCTGCTTTTGAAAAACCACATTCTTCACAGCACATCGAAAAAACAAATGTTTTCCCGAAGAAAGGAATATCTATATCTTCTTCTCTTAATGTTAGCTTATGCTTGCCACATACCGGGCATTGTTGATTTTTTAATTCATCCATGTTTAAATAAAAATAGTAAAGATTTATAAAATTATTGAAAATTTAATTTCTTTTTAAAAATGTACATAAAACTATCTAAATTGATATTAATTTACAAATAAAGGAAAAAAGGTTTTATTCTTGACCATCGATGTTTTCAACATCTTTGTTTCTAAAAACACTTGCAAAACTTGGTGTTATTACAATCCAATCATCACCGAAACCTGCTATGTCACCATCAATTGCTTCACATGTTTTCTTTAATTTTGCTACAGCCCTTTTGACTTCGATCATATCTTTTTCTTTTAATGGGCCAACATTTGCTAAAACAATTGTGTAACCTTCTCTCAATGCATCTAATGCAGGTTTAATGTCTGTGAAGTCTTGAATCACAAATGGTCTAACTACAATCTTTGATTTTGGACCATTATCTGTACCACTCAATTCTACATAGTCTTCTTGGAATTCAGTTGGTAATTCTTGTTTAGAAGTCTCACCACTTTTTCCTGCCCCTATTTTTGAAAGGAAGTTTTTCATTTCAGTTAAGAAAATAATAAGGAATATATAAAGATTTCTATCATTTAATATCTTCTAATCTTGAGACTATATTCCAGATTTGAGTTCTTGTATACCCTGGTATATTTGAGTCTTCACTTATCTCATCGAGCTCTTGTAGTGATTCATCTATTCTCAAAGAAATAGCTTTTTCTGGACAACTTAATGCATTACATGCGTTTGTTAGTCTTATTTTAACGTTTTTAGGAACATAATCATCTTCTTGTAATTTGGCCATTAATTCTAATATTTCATCTAATTGAGGAGTATTCATTTTCCAATTGCACTAAGTACTTCCTTTTGTAGTTCGTTTGCTTCTTCTCTTAATTTTGTTTCTTCTTTTTCAATAGAACTTAATTTCACATCAAATAAGCCTTTTTTTGAGCTTAATTCACTTTTTAATTCATCTTTTTCCATTGAAACCATAATGTTACCAACTATTTTGTATGTTTCGGAAGAACTTTCTATTTCTCCTAATGCATTTTCTATTTCTAATAATTGGGTTTGAAATGTTTGTTTTTGTAATAAAATAGAATTTAATCTTTGCTCTAATATTTGCAATTTAGATATCTTGTTCTTCGTTTCTTTGTCAACATTATTCATTTTCAAATAGCCTTAACTTTAGTTTTCACAACTCTAGGCTTAAATAGGATTTTAGAACCGCAATAAATACACCTTACTCTTTTTCTAATATTCTCTGATGCTATCTTCTTTCCACAATCAAAACATTTGTATTCTGCCATTTTACTCCTGGAAGGAATATGCTTTTCCTGCAAACTTAGTATTACATTTCTTACAGTACCATATTCCTGAACTAGATCTTTTAACTTTTAATTTTAAACATAAAGGACATTTATACTTTTTTATTTGTTTCTCTTCAATTAAAATTCTTTTTTGCTTTAATGGAGCACCATAACGCGCGCCAAATTTTCCGCTACTTTTAATTTTTTTTGCCATTTTTTATTTTAGAATATGTTTTTGAGTTAAATCTCGGTTTAAAAACTTTTCTAAATATGGGGCTACCCGGATTTGAACCGGGATTTCGAGGTCCCAAACCTCGAGGGCTAACCAAGTTACCCCATAACCCCTTAACTGATTGAACTGCTTTGTTGTTATTAATAAAGTTTACTAAAAAAAGAAAAAAAGAATTAAATTACTTTTTCTTTGCGTCTTTCTTGTTGTCTTTCTTAGCATCCTTCTTTGCATCTGCGGCAGGAACTGCTGCTCCAGCTGCTGCAGGAGTCGCTGCTGCTCCAGCTGCTGGTGTTGCTGCGGCTGCTACTACAGGTGTTGCTGCGGCTGCTGCTGCTTGTTGTTTAGCAAATTCTTTTTCTAATTCTGAATTTATTCTTAACAAATCATTGCTTAACATTTGCTTTTTATCATGTGCAATAACTGTTAATTCTTTCTTGATTAAGTCATCGTAAAGACCTTTGTCAACATCTATACTTGTTTCTTTAGCAGGCTTACCTTCAACCAAGATTCCTAAAGCTCCACAACTACCTATGACACTTTTAACACCAGATTTAGTATTGTGAATTAACATTGACTCAGATTTCATTTTCGCTACTTTGATTATTTGTTCCATTCCTAGATTTGCAACTTTCTTTATTTTTTGCATTCCAGAGCCTTTTTCAATTCCTGCTTCTTTTTTTATTAATTCGGAAACAGGTGGAACCCCAATCTCAATATCAAAAGATTTATCTTTTGTTTCAATTATTACCTTCACAGGAACTTTCATTCCTACAAATTCTGTTGTTTTTTTATTTATGCTGTCTAAAACAGTCTGAATATTTATCCCAAGTGGACCCAACTTTTGACCCATTGAAGGACCAGATGTTGCTTTACCACCATCAACTATTAGTTCTATAATTTCTTTACCCATGTTTATCTTCCTCGCCTTCTCTTCTTATGACTTTGACAGAATCCAATTTCACCGTTATTGGAATTGGTACTGCAGCTTCAAGTAATTCTACGACGACTTCTTCTTTTATTTCGTCAATTCTAACTACTTTTGCTTTTTCCCTCTTGAATGGACCCGTTATTATTTCAACGATGTCATTCTTTCTTATGTCTACTACTACTTTTGCTTGTTCAAGTAAGTGCTCAACTTCTTGATAAGTTAATGTAGCAGCTAATAACCCTCTAGCGTAAGGAACTGCAGCACATGCTTCTTCTGCATCTCCCTTTGAAGCAGCTTCGATGAATATGTAACCACGTAAACCGTGTGGTCTGAATAAACTAAATACCCCTAATCCTTTTTTTTCTACATTTGCAGCTACGAAATCTAAAACTTGATCTTCCCTATTAGCAGTTGTTCTTAATGTGTATATTTGTGATTCCATTTTATTTTAACAGCTCCCATGATATGTGGATTATAAATCCTATTGCTCCAATTACTGCTATACCAATAGCGGTAACCTTAACTATTACTTTTAATTCTTCTTTAGTTGGTTTCTTGGTAATTTGAAATACTCTCTTACATTGAAGAATAAAGCTTTTGAATCTTGAGCTTAAAGTTCTTTTCTCCAGTTGCATTGATTCTTGTTGTTCCATTTTGTACCTTAGGTATAACTAAGAAGATTTATCAAATTGAGGAAAATACACGATTTATAAAGGTTTCTAAAAAAGAAGATTAATCTATGAAGTCAATACCTAACTCTTCTTCAGCTTCACGATTTCTAGTCTCTTTATGTTCTTTCTTCTTACCAAAAATTTGTGGGCTTCTGACCCCAGTTACAATTAACATTACTCTTACTGTTTTTTCTAAGTCTTCAGATATTTGAGCACCCCAAATTATTCTAGCATCTTCATCTAGTTTGTCTGAAATCGCTTCAACTACCGTTTTTGCTTCTTCTAATGTTAAGTCTGGGCCACCACAAACATTAATTAAAGCACCAGTCGCCCCTGTTATGTCAACATCCAATAAGGGATTGTTGATTGCTTTATCCACTGCTTCTATCGCTCGGTTTTCACTGTCGGATTCGCCAACACCAATCATTGAAACTCCTCCCTTACCCATAACAGTTCTTATATCTGCGAAATCCAGGTTGACCAAACCCGCCTTTGTAACTAGTTCTGTAATGCCCTTTACAGAGTTAGTTAAAATTTCATCAGCTACCTTAAAAGCTGTATGTAATGGTAAGTCAGGAGCAAGCTCAAGTAATTTATCATTTGGAATAACTATTAATGTGTCTACAAATTGTTCTAGTTTTTCTAAACCAACTAGAGCGTTTTCATATCTTCTGTTTCCTTCCATTTGGAAAGGTAAAGTTACTACGGCTACAGTTAGTAAACCCATTTTTTTAGCAATGTCTGCGATTACCGGTGCGGAACCTGTACCTGTTCCTCCACCCATACCTGCGCAAATAAAAACCATGTCAGAATTTCTTAAAGATTCTCTAATGTCTGCTTCATTTTCTTTAGCAGCTTCTTCTCCAACTTGAGGTAAACTACCTGCACCAAGGCCTTTTGTAGTTTCACGACCAATTAAAATCTTATGAGTAGCTTTTGTGTATAATAAGTCTTGGGCATCTGTGTTGATTGCTATAGTCTCAGCACCAGAAATACCTACTTCATACATTCTATTAATAGTATTGTTCCCTGCACCACCAGCACCAATTACTTTTATCTTTGCTTTTTGTGCAGCTAGGATTTGTTCTAATTCTTGATCAATATCTGTAAGTTTATCTGGAAGTCTCTTCTCAGAAATGAAATCTTGATGTGCTACTTTTTGTATAAAATCCGCCATTTTCCCTCTTTTTTTAAATATACTTGGGGGAATCTTAGTTAATTTATAAAGTTAATTATACTGAAGTTATTACTTGGTTTTTTCATCTAAGAATTCTATTTTAGTTATTGAAGGTACTAAAGTTTTTACTTTTCCTTCAAAACGTTG
>PNOQ01000033.1 GCA_013824915.1 Nanoarchaeum sp.
ACATCTCAATCCAGAATATGGTAATATTATAAAAATCACAAGAAAAAGTGAAACTCAAGGTATATCAACATTTTACAGGGTGGTAGTTAATGGTTAAGTCATACAAAAAAATTATATCAAATTATTTTAAGGAACACTCCTTCGTAGAATCCAATATACGTTCTTTTAACAGATTTGCAGAAAAAGATTTACAAAGAATAGTTGACGAAGTTGGTGAAGTAGTTCCAACAATTATACCACAAGAATTTGAAAATTATAAAATCAAATTAAACAATGTAAAAATAGGTATGCCTGAGATAATAGAAGCAGATGGTTCTAAGAGAATATTATTACCAAGAGAAGCAAGATTAAGACAATTAACTTATGCTGCCCCAATAACTATCACGGTTAGCGCTCATATTAATGGAGTTCAAAGAGAATCTTTCACAACAGAAATAGGTAAATTACCAATTATGTTAAAATCTAAATTCTGTCATTTGTCTACTATGAAAGATGATGAACTAATCAAAGCAGGTGAAGATCCAGCAGATATTGGTGGTTATTTCATATTAAATGGTAATGAAAGAGTTTTAATCGCAGTAGAAGATTTAGCTTCAAATAAAATGTTCATAAAAAAGAATGCAAGTGGCCCAAGTAAGTATACAGCAAAATTGTATTCTGAACAAACAAACTATAGAATACCTCATACATTAGAACAAATGAAAGATGGTGTTATTCATCTTAGTTTTGCAAGATTTAGAAGAGTTCCAATAGTTCCAATAATAAAAGCATTAGGTTTAACCAAAGACCAAGATATTATGCAATTTATTTCTTCAGAGAAAATCTATGATGATGTTATATTAAATATATATGAAAGCAGAGAATTAAAAAACCAAGATGAAGCAGTAGAATTTTTAGCAAAAAGAATTGGTTTAACTCAAAAAGAACTAAGAGCTGAAAGAACATTAGAACAATTAGACAGATATTTACTTCCTCATTTAGGTATGACTTCAAAAGATAGAATAGCAAAAGCACAAAACTTGTGTAAAATAATAAGAAGATTCATATTAGTGGCTTCAGAAAAAGTTGAAACTTTAAATCAAGATCACTACGTAAATAAAAGATTAAAATTAAGCGGAGACTTGCTTGAAGATTTATTCAGAGTTAATATGAGATCTTTAGTTCAAGATATGTTATATAATTTCCAAAGATTAGTAAAAAGAGGTAAATTTAATTCAATAAGAATAGTTATTAGAGAACAATTACTAAGTTCAAGAATAAAGAGTGCTATGGCAACAGGTAGTTGGCCTGGTGGAAGGACTGGTATTAGTCAGAATATATCAAGAACAAACGCAGTAGATGCAGTATCACATTTACAAAGAGTTGTAAGTTTACTAACTTCTTCACAAGAAAACTTTGAAGCTAGAGCATTACACAGTACTCATTGGGGAAGATTATGCCCAGTAGAAACTCCTGAAGGTACTCCAATTGGTTTAAGAAAGAACTTAGCTATGTTAGCAACTATCACAGAAGCAGAATTATCTAATGATAAAATAATCAAACAATTAGAAACGTTGGGGTTAAGAAAATGATTGACGTATTCCTTAATGAAGCATTTATTGGAAGTGTAGTTGATGTTCGTGAATTCATGGAATCAGTAAAAAAACAAAGAAGAGAAGGTTTACTTCCAACTAATCTAAACATAGGTTACGACGAAAATTTAAATGAAATTCATGTTGAAACAACAAAAGGAAGATGCAGACGTCCAGTAATAATAGTTGAAAATGGAAAATCAAGACTTACTCCAGAAATGATCACAAAAGTAGAAAATAATCAAATAAGTTGGGAAGAACTAGTCAAACAAGGTGCAATTGAATATTTAGATGCAAGAGAAGAAGAAAATGCTTATGTAGCAGTAAAAGAAGAAGAATTAACAAAAGAACATACTCATTTAGAAATTAGTCCGGTTACTATTTTAGGAATTTGTACTTCATTAGTACCTTTCTCAAACTATGGTTCATCTTCAAGATTAATCAGAGGTTCTAAAATCCAGAAACAAGGTCTTGGTTTATATTGTAAAAATTTCTTAATCAGAAATGACACTGATGCAAGTATATTACATTACGCACAAAGACCAATCACAACAACATTTATGCATGATATTTTTAATTATGACGCTCGTCCTTCAGGACAAAACTTCACAATAGCAGTTATGAGCTACGAAGGTTACAATATGCAGGACGCTACAATATTAAATAAAGGTAGCATAGAAAGAGGATTAGGAAGATCAACTTTCTTCAGACCATATTCCGCAACAGAATTAAGATATTCTGGTGGTTTAATGGATCAAATAGGTATTCCTGATAAAGAAGTAAAAGGTTACAAATCAGAAAAAGATTACAGACATTTAGAAGATGATGGTATTGTATTCACAGAAGCACAAGTTGGTTCAGAAGAAGTTATTATCGGAAGAACTAGCCCACCAAGATTCCTTGGATCATTAGAAGAATTTAATGTTGCAGCAAACACAAGAAGAGAATCTTCAATTAACATTGGTGAAGAAACACAAGGAATAGTTGATATGACAATACTTACTGAAAATGATGAAGGAAATAGATTAATCCAAACTAGATTAAGAGAAAATAGAATTCCTGAAGTCGGTGATAAATTTGCATCAAGACACGGACAGAAAGGTGTTATAGGAATGCTTGTTCCTCATGTCGATATGCCATTCAGTTCTCGTGGTATTACTCCAGATATTGTATTCTCACCACACAGTATTCCATCAAGAATGACAGTATCTCATTTATTAGAAATACTTGCAGGTAAAGTTGGAGCATTAAGTTCACAACAAATTGATGCAACTACATTTGATAATCCATCAGAAGAATCATTAAGACAACAATTATTAGAATTAGGATTTTCAGAAGATGGTAAAGAAACATTTTACAATCCAATAACAGGACAAAAATTCGATGCAAAAATATACACAGGTAATATTTATTATTTAAGATTAAAACACATGGTAGCTAATAAGTTACACGCAAGAGCAGCAGGAAGAATCCAACTATTAACAAGACAGCCAGTTGAAGGTAGAGCAATGGGTGGAGGTTTAAGAGTTGGAGAAATGGAGAAGGATTGTTTAGTAGCACATGGTGCATCTCTATTATTAAAAGAAAGGTTCGATTCAGATAAAACAATCTTACATGTATGTGAAAATTGTGGTATGTTTGCAACATACGATTATTTCAAAAACAGAGCAATATGTACAAGATGTGGTTCAGAAACAAAAGTGTCTGCTGTTGAGATGAGTTATGCTTTCAAATTATTCCTAGATGAAATAAGAACAATAGGAATAGATTCGCAAATAAAATTAAAGGATAGATTTTAAAAAATGACAGAAGAAGTAACAAAAAAGGTTGACTCGATAAGGTTTAGTATGTTATCGCCACAAGTAGTTAAGAAAATATCTGTGGCAAAGATAGTTACACCTGAACTTTACGATAGAGAAGGTTATCCTGTAGATGGTGGTTTAATGGACATCAGAATGGGAGTAATCGACCCAGGTTTAAGATGTAAAACTTGTGGGGCTAGATTAAAAGAATGTCCTGGTCATTTTGGTTACATGGAATTAGCTAGACCTGTTCTTCATATTAAATATTTAGATGAAATTTTACAATTTTTAAAAACAACTTGTAATACTTGTGGACGTGTTTTAGTAGAAGAAGAAAAAGTTAAACGTCATTTAAGAAATGTTAACATGGCTGAAAGAGAAAGAAGATACAGAGTAAAAAGACGTATGATCTCTGCTTTTGTTAATTCAATAAAAATAATTAAAAAATGCCCACATTGTAACGCTAAACAAAAGAAAATAGCTTTAGAAAAACCATCTACAATTTTAGAAGATGGTAAAAGAATTACACCTATTCAAATTAAATCAAGATTAGAAAAAATATCAGACGAAGATGTAGCAGCATTAGGTATTAATCCTAAGTTTGCTAGACCTGAATGGATGATATTAGATATTCTTGCAGTACCACCAGTTACAATTAGACCAAGTATTACTTTAGAAAGTGGTGAAAGATCTGAAGATGATTTAACTCATAAGTTAAGTGATATAGTTAGAATCAATCAAAGATTATTTGAAAACATTAACGCTGGTGCTCCAGAGATTATTATAGAAGATCTTTGGGACTTATTACAATATCATATTACAACATTATTCGATAATGAAATAGCTCAAGTACCTGTAGCTAGACACAGATCTGGTCAACCATTAAAAACTTTAAGTGAAAGAATCAAAAGTAAAGAAGGTAGATTCAGACATAATTTAGCAGGTAAAAGAGTTAACTTCTCCGCAAGAACAGTTATTAGTGGTGATCCAAAAATCGCATTCAACGAAGTAGGGGTTCCAAAAATCATAGCTATGGAATTAACAATCCCAGAAAAAGCCACAGAATGGAACATTGAATGGTTAAAAGAATTAATAGTAAAAGGATCCAAAGTTTATCCTGGTGCAAATTATGTAATAAGACCAGATGGCAAAAAGAAAAAAATTACTGATGAAACAAGAGATCAATTATTAGAAGAATTACAACCTGGTTACATAGTTGAAAGACATCTTATCGATAAAGATATTTGTATTTTCAACAGACAACCAACATTACACAGAATGAGTATTATGTGTCATAAAGTAAGAATTTTACCTGGAAGAAGTTTCAGATTAAATCCTGCAGTATGTACTCCATATAACGCTGATTTTGATGGTGATGAAATGAACTTACATATTCCACAAACAGAAGAAGCAAGAGCAGAAGCTGAAATATTAATGAGTGTACAAAAACAAATCATTAGTCCTAAGAATGGTTTAAACATTGTAGGTTCAGTTGAAGATGCAATTTCTGGTTTATATTTATTAACTAAAAGATTAACATTGAACAAAGAAGAAGCAATTCAATTATTAATTGGATCTGGAATTTACGACGAAAGAATGAAAGATTTCAAAGAAAAAGTTTCTGGAAAAGACATCTTCAGTGTTTTATTAAGAGAAGATTTCAATTTTGTAGGAACGGCAAAAGATGGATCAAGCGTTATAATCAAAAAAGGCCAATTAAAAGAAGGATTCATAGACCAAGCATTAGTTGGAGAAGAAAAAGGTCAAATAATCAGAGAAATATATTCCAAGTATGGAGATGAAGTTGGTTTAGACTTTTTAGGAAAAATATTCAGATTAGGTATTGAAACTTTATTAAAAACAGGTTTCACAACTGGAATTTCAGATTCAGATGTTTTACCAAAAGTACAAGAAAAGAATCAAGAATTAATTACTCAAGCAAAGAAAGAAGTAGACGAATTAATAGCTCAATATAAAGCTGGAAAATTAGAACCTTTACCTGGTAACACAGTAGATGAAACATTAGAATTAAAAATTTCAGAAATATTAAACAAAGTTAGAAATGATATTTCAAAGCAAGTTGGTAGTAATATCAATGAAGATAATCATAGTATTATTATGGCAATTTGTGGTGCAAAAGGTAACTTACTTAACGTAGCTATGATGTCTGCATGTGTAGGTCAGCAAGCTATTGGTGGAAGAAGAATTAAAGGTAATTATTCCGGAAGAGCACTATCTATGTTTAAGAAAGGTGATTTAGGACCAGAAGCACACGGTTTCATTGCAAGAGGATACAAACAAGGTATGTCACCAAGTGAATATTTCTTCAGTGCAATGACAGGTAGAGATGCATTAATGGATACTGCATTAAGAACTCCAAAGTCTGGTTATTTATACAGAAGATTATCTAATGCTTTACAAGATTTAAGAATTGAATACGATTCAACAGTTAGAGATGCAGAAAAAAGTATCATACAATTTAAGTATGGTGAAGATGGTGTAGATGTTTCCAAATCAGATGGTGGAAAAATTAATGTTAAAAAAATTATAAGGCAGATAAAAGGAAAATGAGCGACATATTTGAAAAATACAAGGATAAATTACCCGGTGCGGTATTGGAAGAAATAAAGACAGAATCAAAACTAAATGAATTAACACCAGCAGAAATAACAAAAGTTTTAGATGAATCTGTTAAAGAATATGACTCCGCATTAATTGCTCCAGGTGAAGCTATTGGTATCATCACTGCTGAATCTTTTGGTGAAGCAGGTACTCAGATGACACTTAACGTTTTCCACTTTGCAGGTGTAGCCGAAATTCAGGTTACAAGAGGTCTACCAAGATTAATTGAACTTTTCGACGCTAGAAAAGAACCTTCTACTCCAAGTATGGAAGTTTATTTAAAACCAGAATTTACAACTAATGAAAAAACAATCAGAAGAGTTGCATCTTTCATCAAAGAAATGAAATTAGAAGAAATTTCTTTAGAATTTGCATTAAACATAATGAAACAATCTGTAGACGTAGATTTAGATGAAGAAAAATTAAAACTTTATGGATTCAAAAAAGAAGAAATAATAGAAAAAATAACAAAAGGTCTAAAAAATGTCACAGTTAAAGAAACAAAGAAAGGAATTACTATCACATCAAATTCAGAAGAAACAAATCTAAGTTTACTTTACAAAATAAAAGAAGCAGCAAAGTTAATATTAATTAGAGGAGTTCCAAAGATTGTTCAGGTTCTTCCAAAGAAAGAAGATAATAAATACGTTATTCTTTGTGCAGGTTCAAATCTAAAAGAAGTTTTAGCTATGAAAGAAGTTGAAGCTAAATTAACAATGACTAATAATATTTTTGAGATTTCAAATACTTTAGGTATAGAAGCTGCAAGACAAGCAATAATCAATGAAGCTTTAGCAGTTATTGAAAACCAAGGTTTAGATATTAACATAAGACACGTTATGTTCTTAGCAGATATTATGACACAAACAGGTGTTGTTCGTGGTATAACTAGAGGAGGTATCTCCGGTGAAAAAGAAAGTGTGCTTGCAAGAGCAAGTTTCGAAACGCCAATTAATCATTTAATAGATGCAAGTCTAGTTGGAGAATTAGATCAACTAAAGAGTGTCATAGAAAACGTTATAATTAACCAACCAATCCCATTAGGAACTGGACTTCCTAATTTGATATCAAAAATGAAGAAAGGAGCTAAAAAATGAGCGCTGAAAATTTAAAGAAAGCAATAACTGAAAAAACGTTTGTTATAGGCACAGAAAAGACATTGAAAGAATTAAAAAAAGGAAAAGTTAAAGAGGTATTTTTAGCAAAGAATTGCCCAGAACTAATAAAGAAGAAAGTACAGAAATATAGCGAAGTAACAAAAATAAAAATAGTCCAATTAACCGAAACAAATGAGGAAGTTGGTTCTTTATGTAAAAAACCTTTTTCTATTAATATTTGCTGTTATTAAAAATGAAATACAATTTAGAATTAATACAATACATAAACCACTTCGAGAAAATTACTGGAACTAGAGTTAAAGATTGTTTTTACGAAGAGGAAAAACTAATTTTCATAGTAAATCCAGGTCAAGCCAGTAAAGCAGTTGGTAAAAATGGTATTAATGCTAAAAAATTTTCTTTTCAAACAAACAAAAGAATAAAAATAACTGAGTTTAATGAAGATCCAATAAGATTTATAAATAGTCTAATTTCTCCTATTAAAGTTGAAAATATCACCTTAGAAGAAAAAGTTGTAAAAATCAAAGCAAGTTCAACAAAAGACAAAGGTTTATTAATAGGTAGAAATAGCAAAAATTTAGAAAACCTTAAAAAGGTAGTACAAAAGTATTTTCAAGATATTGAAGATATAAAAATATTATAAAATGGTAAAAAAATCAAAAGGACTTGGCTCAGGGAAACACCTGAAGAAAAGAAGACATCTTGCCAGATGGAAAGATACTGAGTACAAGAAGAGAATATTGAAATTAAAAAAGAAATCTGATCCTTTAAGAGGTTCTCATCAAGCAAAAGCTATAGTTCTAGAAAAAACACAAGTTGAAGCTAAGCAGCCAAACTCAGCTTTAAGAAAATGTGTAAAATGTCAATTAACAAAAAACAATAGAAGAATCACAGCATTTGTTCCTGGTTATAACGCTATTAAATTCATCGATGAACACGACGAAGTTGTAGTCGAATGTATCGGTGGTGCAAATCACGGTAGGTCTAAAGGAGATTTATCTGGTTTAAGATGGCAAGTAATAAAAGTTAACGATCAATCATTAAAAGCATTACTTTCTGGAAGAATAGAGAAGGGTAGAAGATGATAAAGTTATTTGATAGATGGGACATAGAGAAAGTTATAGTAAAAGAAAAAGCTTTAGAACCTTATCTAGATTTAACACCTTTATTAGCTCCAAGAACAGGCGGTAGAGCAGCAGAAGGACAACGTGTATGGACTCAAAAAACAAACGTTGTTGAAAGATTAATGAACAAATTAATGGTTCCTGGCCATCGTGGTAAGAAACATAAGATAATGTCTTACAAATTAACTGGAAAAGCAATAAAAGTTTACGGTATAGTAAAAAAAGCATTTGAAATAATAGAAAAAGAAACAAAACTAAATCCTATTCAAGTATTTGTTACAGCATTAGAAAATGCAGCACCTCGTGAAGAAGTCACAAGTATCGAATATGGTGGTGCACGTTATTCTAAAGCAGTAGAAGTAAGTCCATTAAGAAGAGTAGATTATGCATTAAGAATAATGACTCAAAGTGCATACTCAAAATCATTCAACTCTAAAAAAAGTATTGAGAGAGCAGTAGCAGAAGAAATAATGGCAGCTTACAGAATGGATCAACAAGGAAGCGCTTCAGTTGCAAAGAAATTAGAACTAGAAAGACAAGCTGATTCTTCACGATAAACTTTAATTTTTTATATTAACATAAGTTCCTTCTCTAACAATATCATAAAGCTCAATTACATCTCTATTTTTCATTCTTATACAACCCAAAGAAGCAGGTCTGCCAACAGCACTTTCTTTATTGGTTCCATGAATATAAATGTCTCTAGAATAAGTATTTCTATTCCGTTGCTCAGCGCCTTCAATCATCATAACTCTAGAAGTAACTAATGCTTTTCCAGATTCAGACTTAAAAACTTTTTTAGTTCTTCTTCTTACATCAAAAATAGTTCCATACCTTGCATTAGTTCCGTATTTATCAGCAATTCTATGGATCCCATGAGGAGTTTTATTACTTTCATATCTATTGCTAAAACCATTTTTGCTAGTACTTACTCCATATTCTTTTTCTAACGAACCATCTCTGTCCAATAAATATAATCTTTGTAAATCTCCAAGTAAAACTAAAACATGATCATCTTCAGGAACAGAATAATGATCCACAACTTCATGATAAGCACTTTCTAATCTTTGTTCTAAATTATTTTGCAAAACTTCACATCTAGCTTCACTAACTAATTTAGGAGGATAACTTAAACTAGCAAAACTCAATCCTGCTACTAGTAACAGTTCATGATATTTCATTTTAAATTAAATGCTATTATCAATAATCCGATAGATACTAATAAAGTTATGTAATAAGCTAATTTGTTCCAAGCTAAAATCTTTTTTCCGTCAAAGTTTAAAATTGGTATTAAGTTAAAAAGAGCTAACCAAGCATTAATCATTAAACCATATTTAGCTGCAAAAACAAAAGTTCCAGTTAGATATAAAACCATAAACACAAAAGCCAAGATTAAATTAACAACTGGTCCAGCTAAACTAATTTTACCATTTCTTTCTTTAGTTACATATCCACTAATTATAACTGCGCCAGGAGCAGCGAATATAAAACCTAAAAAACTCATTAGCACAGCTATCACTAACATAAAATTTGAAGCTCTAAATTCAGCAAAACAATGATATCTTTGAGCAACTAGTTTATGCCCTAACTCATGTGCAATAAAACCTACACCTACAGTTAGTCCAGAAACTAATAACATTAAAGTAAAATTACTAGAAACAATATCTCCTTTACTTAACATTATAGCAAACGCTAAAGAAATCGCTACCCAGGACTTCAATAAATGCTCAATTTCTATTTCACTGAATTTCATAATAAGAATAGATAAAAGAAAACGTTTAAAAAAGTTGTGAATATGAACTGAATTAAAAAAAAGAAAAAAGTACTTGTTAATTATTTTTTAGTGAGATATCTTAGTTCTCGATCGCTGGAGCGTTCTACATTGAATTTACCAAAATAAAAACCAACATTATTAAATCCCTGAAGAAATCCACCATTAGGATTTAAAACTCTATATATTTCTTGAGTTACTTGCTCCCTATATTTTGGAGCATCAGGAAAGTCCATTACAAGATCATCTATTCCTGACATTAATACACTAACACTGTTGTCAGGTAATCTTTTTAAAAATGAAAGCATATCTTCTCTTACGCATGCAGCAGGAATTCCTCTTAAGGGAAAATTTATATTCATGTAAGGGTTTACATCTATCTTATCTATACTTTGATGTGGCACACAGAATGGATCTACTGCTATGTAACTTGATGCACCTGTGAATTCTGCAATCAAATAACCCGCTTCCATAGCTCCAGAGCCAAGATCAACTACAATCTGATCATTAAAGAAAGTTATTGGAGCTTGACGACATGATTCATGCATTAAAGAATGAAGTGTAAAATATGCGAAAGTTGTTTGATAATCATGTCCTGGAAAATCAGTGTTAACTGCCTCTCCAAAAACATTTAAAGTATTCTTATCTACTTGTGATTGATTAACATCATATTTTATACCTTTACTCGGGTTGTATAATGTAAGTCCTTCTGTTTTGATACTAGGAATAAGTTTTGTAACTGAAACTATTTTTGTTTTTTTGTTTGTCATTTTTAATTATCCTGCTGCTTTA
>PNOQ01000029.1 GCA_013824915.1 Nanoarchaeum sp.
CAGCCCCCCTTGCAAAATATTAGAGACTTTAGTGTTGGTGTTGTTTTAACCAATAGTTTGCCTAGAGAAGTTAGTGATGCAAGATTATGTGTTTCTGATTCTTTGCCTGAATCTGCAGGAGGAATACCGGGTAAGCCATGTGTAACTGTTTTTTTACCTGCTGCGGAGAAAACAGATAAAAAAGTAACTCCTTTTGTTAACGATATTGTTTATTTCCCTGAAAATGGTGGGACTTATATTTATAGGCCTCAAAAAGGTATGACTGAAACAACTATTTTAGCTGATTTAACTTACACAGCAGATAGTGTTTATATATTGAAAAATGTTTGTTTTAAAAGAAGACCAGAAATAGAAACGGATTTTCCTTGTGAAACTGAAGAAAGTTTTTCTGGGAGTTCAATAGAATCAGATATTGCACCAATTAGTATAACTAGAGTTGAAAAAAATATTTATCCGATAGGTTCACAAAATAAAATAATATTAACATTATATCTAAGTCAAGGTGATGGAGAAGTTATTTGGAGTGAAGATGAAACTAAAAATTTAATGGAAATTAGAATTAGTTCTTCAGATGCACAATCTTTTACTTGTACACCAAATGAAAATGGTTTAATTAAATTTGATGAATCTAGTGAAGTTATAACTTGTGAGTCTAGTGTTTCATTATCTCAAGAATATTATCAAGATTCAATAAATATAGAATTATATTATAAATATAAAACAAAATGGTCTAGTGGTTCAATCACAATACAAAAGGAGGGTTCGTCGATATGAAAAAATTATTATTTGTAGTTTTAGTACTGGCTTTAGTTTTTATAGCTGGTTGTAAAAAAGAAGCACCAGAAGATGGTCCATTTCTTGGGGGAAGTAGTGGAGTAAGTATTGCTTTCCAAGAAGGAGCGCCAATTTCTGAATTTGTTGTTAGTGATAGTATACCTATCAGAGTTATTCTAAAAAATAGTGGTGAGAATGACATAGAATCAGGCAAGACTGAGGTTAAATTGTATGGCTTAGCTATGCAAGAGTATGGTCTAGATGAAACATATAAACCTGTTACACAAAAGATAATTGGTTTACAGAAGAATGTAGTAGAAGAAGGCGGAGAAGCTGTTGTTGATATGGGTATTTTGAAGTATACTGGAGTTTATAGTAATTCATTAGAACCTGTTTTGAGAGCAAAAGTTTGTTATCAATACCAAACAAAATCTACTATAACTGCTTGTGCCACATCAAGAGAAGTAATAGAAGCTGGTGGTGAATCAATTTGTAGTGTAGATGGGGAAAAAATATCTAGTACTAAAGTTTCTAGTTCGCCAATACAGATAACTAGCTTTACTGAACAATTAAGTGGGAAAGATAGTGTAACATTTAGAATGGATATTGAAAATAAAGGTTTAGGTGAATTATACAAAGAAGATTCTACTTGTTCGAGTTTAGATATTCCTATAACTAAATCGGATAGCCAAGATAAAGTGAAATTTACTGTAACACCAGAAGATATAACTTGTACAACATATGAAGGTACCCAAAGTAATAAGGGATATGTAAAATTAGAAGCTGGAAAGAAAACTTTGATTTGTACGATGAAAGTTCAAAATGCAGGTTCTAATTATGAAAGGCAAGTTAATGTAGAATTAGACTTTAAATACACAGAATCTATATCTAAACAATTAAAGATTTTAGAAGGATAAGCTTTTAAATTCTTTTTCTTTTTTCTTTTTATGATTGAACTTACTAACTTAGAGAATGCTGCTAAGAAACATGAATTATATAAAAATGTTATTTCTACTAACGGAAACATAGTTTTTTTTCGTGGGAATTTGAATAATCCCGAATATTTATTTATTGGTGAAGCGCCTGGACAAGAAGAAAATAAAATTGGAAAACCTTTTGTTGGTAGAAGTGGAAAAGTATTAGATGGATGGATTAATAGCGCAGAAATTAAAGATTTTATTATTATTAACACAGTTCCTATAATACCATTAGATTCTAGCGGTGGGATTAGAAAACCTACTAGCGATGAAATAAACTACTTTAAACCTTATGTTGATAGTTTGATTAAATCTATTAACCCTAAACGTATAATTTGTTTGGGAAAAAGTGCTTTAGAATATATGGATATAACACTTAGTAATTTAAGTTGGAAAGAAAATGTTGGATTTATTTATCATCCTTCTTTTTATTTACGTAGGGGCATGGATGGTAAAGAAGATTTTAAAAAATTAATTTTGAATAAGAATGAGCAGAAAAGTTTAGGCGAGTTCTGAGCCCTTATCAATTAGACTTAATATTTCTTGTTGATATTCTTTTAAACTTGGAAGCATGTCAGGAAATAATCCTTTTGTTAGGTTATGATCTGTTCTTAAATTCATTATTTCATGCATTAAATCTAAACTAATTTGGGTTCTTCTCATTGCTAATTCACATCTTTCTGAAGAACTATCGTAGACTATATCACTTGTTGTTATTATATAATCCCTTTCTGCAGCAACCAAAATTGTTGTGTTAATACATTCTCTTTCTAAATCTCTATATATACGCGTAAAACCACTTTCATCTGATCCATAATCTTCAATAATTTCACCTAATAATATATCAATTGTATTTTCCATATTATTTCCCTATTCTATCAGTCCAGGCATTTTGTCATGTATACTTTTCATACGTGTATATTCTAACGCAGTTTGTACTGCTTTTCTTAGCATACTAACTCTCCTAAATGCCAATTCTTCGTCCTTCATAGGATCACCATATTTTAGGCCAGCTGTTGCGAATAAATATTCAAACTGTAATCTATAACTTTTTTCGTAATAATTTACTAATGAATACCATCTATTTTCATCTGTATCTATGTCAGTTAGTTTAGGTAAATCTCTAAATAGTTCTTCGATATTAGCATCCAATTTTTGTACCAATTCATCTAATTCTTTTGTTTTGTCTTCCATTTTTTATCACTACGATGTAGAACTAGGGCAATATTTAAATTATTGTAGTATTATATTTAACGACAATAGTAAACTTTAAATAAACGTATTATTCTTATCTTATATGGACAAAGAACAAGTTTTGAGGAATTTTGGATTGACTGAACGAGAAATAAAAGTATTCTTGGCTAATATGACTTTGGGGCAGGCTACAGTTAATGAGATAGCTAAAAAATCTAATACATTTAGAACATATTCTTATGATATTTTAAAATCTTTGATGGAAAAAGGATTAGTAAGATATTTTATTAAATCAGGAGTAAAATATTTTGAAACCATTGAGCCAGAAAAATTAATTTACATATTACATGAAAGAGAAGATCAAATTAAAATGATTTTGCCTGAATTAAAAACATTAAGAACAAAAACTACCGAAAAACCAAATGTAGAATTTTACGAAGGAAAAGAAGGAATAAAAACTATACATGAAGATATAATTAAAACCAAACCTAAAGAGGTTTTAGTTTATGGAAACACAGAGAAACATTATGAAATTATGCAATGGTATTTTCCAAGATATATAAAAGAGAGAATAAAAAATAATATTCGAGCAAGAGTTATTACGGAAAAAACAAAATTAACTAAAGAACAAATCAAAAATAAAGGAAAAGAAGAATTAAGACAAACAAAATATTTTCCAGAAGGATTTTCTTTCCCCACCTTGAAATATATTTATGGTAACAAGGTAGCAATGATTTCTTTGGGAGATAATATTGTTGGATTAATAGTAGAAAATAAAGATATAGCAAATACTGAATCTAGAATATTTGAAATTTTATGGAAAACTATTAAATAATTTTTATAATTGATTTCTAGCAATATTTCTATATTTACTAAACTTATCAGTTTCAGAATATTTTGCAGGTTTTGGATTTACTGTTTTTTTGCCGCATTTTGGGCAATCTTTTTCTAAAGTAAATAAATTACAAGATTCACATTTTAATATTTGAACTTTCATTCTTTGTTAAATTCGCCAGAACCTTTCTTGGCTTTTATTTTTGTTATTATTTCTTCTTGAGTATTCTTTAAAATTCCTTCTGCAGTTTTATAATCAGACGCTTTAACAACTATTCTGTATTTTGGAGCACTGATGTAAGTTATTCTTATTTCCCCTTCTTCAGCTTCGGTTAATATTTTTTTTATTATTTCTATACCTGTAGGTTCTTCACATTGTAAAGTTAATACGCCATGAACTTCTACTTCAGCAGGCTTTATTTTTTCTTTGATAATAGTTAACATTAATTCTTCTGCTTTTTTATCTAATTTTAATTCTTGAATTAATTCTTCATCTAAAACAAATCTTTGGAATCCTTCGTATAATGCACCATAGGTTTCTATTATTTTGTAACCTACTAAATCATACATTCCTTTTACATCTTTGTTTAATTGTTTCCCTATTAATTCTATTAACTTTTCTGCTTTTTGTTCTTGTTTGTATTCATTTAATTTGTTAACCTGTTGCATTGTGTTAACTCTTCTAATAGAAAGATCAATTTGATTTTTTTCTTTATTTATTCTTAGAACTTTACAAACTATAGTTTTTCCTTCTTTTACAAAATCTCTTATATTTCTAATTCTACCAGGAGATATTTCAGAAATATGTATCATTCCTTCTAGAATTTTATATTCATCTAATTTTGCAAAAACACTATGATAAAGAATCTTAGAAACTGTGCAAATTACTATTTCCCCTTCTTCAGGTAAACCTGATTTCTTATAAAACATTTTTAGGCTAGTATTTCTAGAACGTTTGTTTTTAGTTTTGCTTTTCCACCTGTAGGTGTTGCTAAAACTTCTCCGCAAACGAGGCATTTAACTTCTGTTGAAGCTTTGTCAAACATTATTTGTTCGTTCTTACATTTTGAACATCTAACCTTTAAAAATTTACTTTTTGGTGCCATTTATTCCAACTCCACTTTCTTTAATCTTCCTACGACTGTGATAGTAGATTTTTTACAATCTTTGCATGTTAATTTTAAACTGATTCTTTTTGTTGATTTTACACCAGTTCTTTTGAATTTACTCATTGCAGGTTTTGAACCCCATTTACCTTTGTTACCAAAACCAACACCTAGACCTCTTTTATGAGCTCTAGCAATTGAACCATGTTTTAAACTACCTCTCTTACCTGTAGTTTTATGCTCAACAATTTTATGTTCAGTATGTTTCTTACACTTTCTACAATAACTCATTTTTGATTTTGGAATTTTCATATTTCTTCTGCTCGTTTTTGTTTTATTAAAAGCTCGGCTATTTCATGTGGTATCTCAGTTATGTCTTCTTCTTTGAACGGACCATATGTTTCAAGGTCTGTTCCAACAAACTTAGGGATATCGCATAACACCTTTAAGCTTTTGGTTGATTTGTTTGGTTCTTCGACTATTTTTAAGTCTTTTGGTTTATAATGAGTAAGCTCGATTTGGGGTAATTTACCTATACTTAGCTCATAAAGCAGGTTTTCTCTGAAAAAATTGAGTTTATTTGTAACTTCTTCATAGAATTCTTGTTCTTCTGGTAACATTACTCGCTTTTCATCTGTTCCTATATTTGTTCTGGAAGCGATTAAAGCTAGCTGTATTAGCTTGGATTCTCTTCTTTCATATAACTCTTTTATTATCTTTTGTATGTTTTCTATCTGTTTTCTTGTCTTTTGGACTTCTATACTAGTAAATATGCTTTTTTTACTTTCTTGGGATTCTAATATTTCTCTCTTCTTTTTGATATAATTTATTAAATCTTCTAAGTAGTTATTTGGTAGTTCTTGGAGTTCTGGCCTAGCTTTTTCTCTCCTAAGAATATCATATAAAGTTTCATAAGTTATAACAATATTATCAGACATGGTTTCAATTAAACAACTTCTATTCTTAAACTTTTTTAGTTTCTGTTATCTATAATTAATGGCATCTAATCGATTTAGGATGTTTTCAAACTCTTTTTCTATTTCAGAAATTGTGTGAAGTTTTTTATCTTTAATGGGGATATTATATTTTTCTTTTAAATATTCAAATAATGATTCTGCACTTGCTCTTATTAGATGTCTTGGAAACGTTTTTGTTCTTGCATTCATTTCAAAATCTATAACAAAAAAATATGGCTCTTGTTGGTGAAATGTCAATTCTTTGTCCGGGCGAATCTTAGTAAATTTACCATAGATATTTATCATTTTATCTTTTATGTGTTTTTCAAAATTTTTTGGACTATACTTTTTAAATGATTTATAATCTGGATAAAACAATGAATGGATAGGTACCATTCCAGCTCCCCCTTCTTCTAAAGCAGATAAATAATAAACTATTTCTTGCATTGCTTTTTTTGGACAAACAGATAAATAAAATCTTTCGTGGTGTTTTTTTAGGATAGATTCTACTTCCTTATATAAGTTAGATATTTCTATAATTGTTGCGCCCATCTTGGCTTGATTGTTGGGAAATATAATCACATCTATATCATGCGAAACTATTTTTTTTGAACCAATAACTCCTATATACCCTATATTCTTTAAATCTAATTTTTTTATTGCTTCTTTTAAACAATTAATAAAAACCTCTCTTGTTTTGTTTTCGATGACTTGTCTATACTCATATATTGTTTCCATATTTTTTATTTAAATTCTAATTATTTAAACCTTTTTATAGGTAATTTTATAAATATTGTATTTTAATGTTAATTATGAAAATATTAGTTATTGGGGATTTTCATGGTAAGCTTCCTCAAAAGATAAAGAAATTGTCCAAACAATGTGATTTAATTCTCTCTACTGGTGACTTCGGTGGTTCTGATAAACTTTTAAAAGTAATATTCAAAAATTTTTATGGTAAATGGTGGAAAGTTGTTGGACCAAGTAAAGCTAAACAATTAACTATGGAAGATTATAATTCTGGTAAAAGAATAATAAATGAGTTAAATAATCTTGGCAAACCAGTTTACACAATTCATGGTAACTGGGATTTTGAAGATTTAAAACATCAAAGAAGAACTGCTGGATTAAAGTTAAAAAAATATTCTGAAATTATTAATAGTAAAAAGAATATAACTTTTGTTGATAAAAAAATAGTTAATATAAATGGTTTAAACATATATGCATTTGGTGGGATGGTTACTGCCTCGATTTATCTGACTCCCGATTCTGGGCATAAAAAAGAAAAAAGATTAAAATATAAAAAAGTTCATGAAAAGCAAAGACAAGAATTATTTAAAAATGGCGGTAAAGGAATAGACATTTTATTAGCGCACTATCCGCCTTACGGTTATTTTGATGTTGTTAAATTTAAAGGATATAATCCTATGAACGGAAAGCATGTTGGTTTTAAACCTTATACAGAGTTCATAAAAAAACATCAACCAAGAATTTTTGTTTGCGGGCATATGCATGAACATCAAGGGATTAAAAAGATTGGTAAAACTTTGATTGTTGCAACCGGATCTACAAAACAAGGTAAATGTGCAATTATTGATTATCCTCAAAATAGTAAGAACAAAATAAAAGTTAAACTTATACATTAAATAAATAGAAAACCTTTTAATATTAATAATTTAAATTTAAGTTATGGTTTCACATATATATCTTTTTAGACATGGCATGACTGAAGATAATGCTAATGGTATTTTTTGTGGCTGGAGAGACAGTAAGTTAACCAAGAAAGGCCTAGAAGATGCTAAAATTGTAGCCTTGAGGTTAAAAAACAAGAAAATACAGATTGCCTATCAAAGTAGTTTAAGCAGGTCTAAAGATACATTAAAAGAAGTTTTGAAGTTTCATCCTGAATGTAATGTTGTTGTGACAGATGACAGAATAATCGAAAGAAAATATGGTAAAATACAAGGAATGACACATTATAGTTATATTTCTAAAAATTCTCCTAAAAGATATGATGATTTTCATAGAGGTTATTATAAAAAGCCTTTAAACGGAGAATCTATCCAAGATGTTGAGAAAAGAGTTAATAAATTCTTAAAGGAATTAATAGAAACTGTAAAAGGAAGAGATATTAATGTTGCTATTTCTGCGCATGGTAATTCTATGAGACCAATAAGAAAACATTTTGAAAAACTTAGTACCAAACAGATGATGGAAATAGAAAGCTATTTTGACAACTTTTATGAATACGTGATATATTCTTAATTTTATGACTTACTTGTTTAATTTGTATAAAAGCTGTGTAATCTTAAGAAAGAATTGGAAAATATTAATTCCTGCATTATATTCTTTGTTTATTACTATATTATTATCATTAGCATTTTTATACATTAATGGACTATTAGATTTACTAATTAGATATCCTACTGATTTATTTGTTACTGGGGGTATATCTGTACTAACTAAGAAAATATCTTCTGTTATACTGTCCCAATCGCAACTAATTAAAATTAGTCTAACATTTATAGGATTCTTTATTGTGAACTTTTTAACTGGGTCTTCTTTATTAGCTATGAAATTTTGTATGATTGATGATTCATTGAAAAATGAAAGAGTAAGTTTAAGAAAAGGTTTTAGAGAAGGTGTAACATTTTACGGAAAGATTGTAGAACTTAGAATCTTAGTATTTCTATTAATGATATTGTTTTCATTTATTATTGGGATACCTTTGTTTATTCTTTCTAAATATACTGGCAGTACTAGTTTTTGGATTGTTTCTGGAGTTATTATTGTCCTTTTAATTACTAAGTTAATGTTGATATTTAGAATGCCAATTTTAATTAGAAAAAAAGTTAAACCTCTTGAAGCGTTGAATAAATCTTTAAATATATTCAAATTAAAAACAAAAGAGGTAACTTTAATCTTTGCTATTTCTCTATTAATAATAATTAGTGCGACTACATTTTTTGAATATTTTAGATTAATAATTAGTGATTATATGTATAATTATTCTGGTTTGTATGTAATCTTAATAGGATTCTATGTAGTAAAAGAAATATTTATGATAATATTCAATAGTATTGCAGATATATTTATTTTCTTATCTTATTCTAAACTTGAAGTTCAAGAAAATCTTCAGCACATTTAGTATTTTTGAAAACTTTTTTAGCCTGTGTTAGTATATCTTTAGTTGTTTTATTTCTTTGGCTAAAATGAGTAAGCACTAATTTTTTTGAATGGGATTTTTTTGCTATTTGTGCAGCTTGTGTAGAAGTCATATGTTTATACTCTAACGCTTTTTGTTTCAAATCATTTGTATAAGTTGCTTCTGAAATTAATAAATCAGAATTTTTAGCAAATATTTCTAAATCTTTTGTAGTAGTTGTATCTAGTATAAATGTTATTTTTTTACCAGGAATTAATGTTGTACCTTGTTTTGGAGTTATTTTCTTACCTTCGTAAGTTATTGTTTCTCCTTTCTGTAATTTTCCTAAAATTGGATGATTTATCAAACCGAATTTTTTTGTATAACTAACATTAACCTTTCTTCTGTCTTTTTCTAAAAATGAATAAGCTAAACATTTAGTTGTATGTTTTGCTTCTATAGCAGAAATACAAAAATCTTCTTTATCTAAAAATATACCATTTGAATGAATTTCGTGAACTTTCAATTTTATTTTGTCATCAAAGTTAAAACTATGTAAGATATTATCTACAAATTTTTTAGTGTTATACGGCCCATAAATCTCAATCTCTTTGTTAGGGTCTAGTTTTGCTATGGATTGTAATAATCCGGGTAAACCTAAAACATGGTCTCCATGCCAGTGAGTAATCAAAATTCGAGTTATTTTTGTAGGACTAATGTCTATTTTTCTTAGTTGTCTTTGTGTTCCTTCTCCACAATCGACTAAAATATTCTCGGTTTTATAATTAAGTAAAATTGAACTCGTGTTCCTTTCTTTTGTGGGAAGCATGGCAGAAGTCCCTAAAAATGTAATTTTCATAATAGTTCTTAAACAAAAGCTTTTTAAATATTTTTTGTTTTATAGGTATATGGAAAAAATAGTTTCTATATACTCAAATGACATAATAATGGCTGGCGAAAGCGATATTGCTAAAGATATTTATGAAAAAAGTAGATTTGGTGAGCCAAAAGCAAAGAAATATTATTATTCTTTATTTGAAGCTTTATATCTAGTTGAGGAAGAAAAAATGGATCTTCTTGATGATAAAGGTAAAATATTGAGTTCAGATAGTATATTGAGAAAAGCTAAGAAGTTAGAACCTAATTTTTGGGTTAAATATTGTGCTTACAAAGAGATGCGTAAACGTGGATATATTGTTAAAACTGCATTAAAGTTTGGTGCAGACTTTAGAATTTATGATAGGGGTGTAAAACCTGGAGATGATCATGCAAAATGGATATTATATCCAGTACATGAAAGACATGTTTTTACTTGGTATGAATTTTCTGCTAAAAATAGAGTAGCTCATTCAACTAAAAAGAGGCTATTACTTGGGGTAGTTGACGATGAAGGCGATGTTACGTTCTATGAAGTGGCTTGGACAAGGCCATAAGTTTTTTATACACTATTAAATTCTCCTATATATAATGGAAACAAATGATGCTTTACAATTTGTAAGAGAAAATGGGCCAATTCAGCCTGTACAGCTTGCTAAACGAATAAA
>PNOQ01000018.1 GCA_013824915.1 Nanoarchaeum sp.
TCTCAAAGTAATTTCCATTGTACTTACTCTAACGTCTTTGCCTTCTTGATTTTTAAAAGCTTCACTGTCTATCTTTATGCCTGCAACTTCTACAGATCCTTCTAAAAATCTTTTTGTAGAAACTTCAGATATATCCACCGCTCTAGAAATAAATTTTCCTCTTGATTTGATAACAACTTCTTTGCATTCTGTGTAGTAAATTGCATCACAACACCAGTCACATAATTCATAAATGGTTTGCCACCAACGAAAACAACGTAGTCATCTTTGCTTCTAGGTTTGTGTTCTTTCTCAGTCATTTTAGTTACCTCCGTCTTATTTTTATAAGATTATATTTGTTGCTTCTTAGCTAATCTAGTAACATAACCTGATATGATATTAACAAACTTCTTTGAATCAGTATCTAAGCACTTGTTTACCAAAGGCTTATTCTCTTCAAAAGTCTTCTTAAACGCCTTAGGATTATCTCTAAATAACTTAAGTGCTGTTCTTTTAATCGGTGTAGTTTTTATTCTTCCCATTTTGACTTTGGTTTGTTTAAACGATTTATAAAGCTTTTGTTTGCTTAACTTTCTTCTTCTTTGGTTCTTGTCTTTGCATCATTCTCAATCTTCTAACTGTATACGTTACAGGGTTCTTTATATTGCCATTAGCCTCTTCTTCGCTTAAAATACCAATATCTGCGTAATAAGGCTTATTATCGTAATTTGGAGGCAACATCTTACCCTTCTGTGCTTTATGCCACTTTAACTGCGATACAACATAACCCTCTTTCAAAGGATTAGCTAAATTTTTATTCCATTCTACAACTCTTTTTTCAATTTCATCATTATTCCAACCAACACTTCTTAAAAAATTAAGTAATATAAACAAAAACCTTTTTCTTCCATCTTCTAATCCAGCTAAACCTTTCTTAATACAATTAGGGAAATACTCTTCTGGTATTTTTTCAGTTATTTCATCAAACTCACCAGTTTTTTTAATATCGCTAAACTCTTCTCTTTTAACTTGTTTAGACTTCCAATCAAAAGCCTGAGTTATCAATGAAGTCGCTTCTCCTTCTTTTGCTTTTGAAATATCTAAAAATTTAATATTAGCTTTAATATTTTCTGGCCTAGCTTTAGTTTTATCAAAAGCCATAACTTCTTCTAAATTTATTGGTAAACTAACTAGCCCAGATTTTTCATGTAATGAATATGGTGCTCTAAACATATGTCTACTAGATATTAACACAGTATCAACTTTTAATTTATTTTCAAACTCCTTCCCATATTTATCCATTATTGGTTTCTTAATCATATCAACTAAATACTCACTAATAACTTTAGGCCCATCAGGAAACAATTTTTTTACTTCAACACCATTTACAACGTTAGGAAAAGACTTGAAAGGTATTGCAATATGCCAACCTTTATTTCCAGAGTATTTAACAGAAATATAATTAACATCATGAAATTTTATTGCTTCAATTAAATAAAACGCAATAATTTTTGAATCTTCTAAATCTTCACAATCAATATCTAAAACTAAATCCCATCCACTTCTTAAATCATCTAACTCTCTTTTTGTCATTCCGGGTTTTAATTTTAGAGCATCAACCCAATGTTCTTCAGAAATATGAAACGAACTAGCTCCCTTTTTAGCTAAGTCTAGAACATCATTGTCAAACTGTATCATATCCGGTCTTCTACCAAAACCACCATCACCATATCTAACCGCAACCTCTCTATTTTGTGCATTAAATACTAGCTCTTTCTTTATTTCATTCCTAGAATAATATGATAGTGTTTCCATCAATAAATAAGAAACAAACTAAGTTTAAATAAATTTTGTAGTTACAAGCCTATCGAACGTCTTCCAAACTCTTAACTAACTCATCAAATTCTTTTTGTATTTGATCTTTAATTTTTTTAAGTTCTTCAACCTGTCCAGCAATTAAATTAACTGCAGAATTAACATCTTTCTTAACAACTACACCAGAACCAACGTTAACTAAAACTTCATTAACTTTCTTAAGTTCAGATTCAATAAACACACCAGCACCAAGTGGAGTATAAATTCTTTTAGAATTAACTTTAGTCAACTCGTTTAAACTATCCTTAAGACTAGCTAATTCCATTATTTGCATATCAACAGAAGCGATTTGCTGTTCTATCTGCTGTAATTGTTGACCTAAAATTTGTTGTGCAAAATACTTCTGGCTATCTTCTTCGTTACTTGCCATTCTTCTTTGGTTTTGCAGCTGGTTTGTTTCTCTTTATTTTTTTTATCTCAATTACTTTCATTCCAGCGTCTTTCATTGCTTTATGGACATCAGAAGTGCTTGCATCTTTTTTAATCTTTAATACATCGTTTAAAGGTTCTAAATGAGCAATATTACATTTTCTTCTTCTTACATTTCCATCTATTAAGACAAACTTTTCATCTACTTTGTCAACTATTACTGCAGTATTACCTGCATCTCTTCCTGCCGTTTTTATTACAATTCTTCCTATTTCGAACATTTTATAGTACCTGCTCTATTATTTTTTTTCTCATACAAGATGAGCATAAAACACCACCGTAGGGTCTTTGTGGCTTCTTTTTAGTCTTAGCCAAATTCTTGAATTCAACATGCGTAACGTGCGGTATACCATGTAATTGTTTTCCACATTCTGCACATGTCTTCTTATTCATCTTTCTCTGTCTATAATGAACAAGATTCTTCTTTCCCGGTGTTTTCACAAACACTCTTCTCAATGTTCTCGATTTATGTTTTCCTTCTGGCATTTTAATACACCTTCATCACTTTTCTTAAGATCGGACTTAAGATTAATGAAAATATGATATATATTAGTAACCAACTGTGTATGCCTACTAGATTTAAAGTTAACGGTTCATAGGTTATCTTCAACCAGGCAAAGATGATTACTAATGGGATAAAAGTAATAAGCATGGGTTTAAAAGAGTTTTTCATTTGTTCCATAGATAGTTCCATGGCTCTTTTTTGGAATTCCATAACTTTTTTAGGATCTTCTTTATATTTTTTCATATCTCCTCTGATCATTTTCATTTCTTCTTTAGCCATCTTTTGTTTTTTTTGATCAGTAGCATACTTATAGATTATGGTAACTATCAAAGTTAATATTAATGTAATAAAGAATAATCCAAACACAGGATTAATATTAATACTCCATCCAAAAACTGCATTAAAAAATGAATCTAACATGTTTAATTTTAAATCTCTTAGTTTTTAAGATTATCCTCCCATCATCTTTCTCATAGCTGGATTCATGTCCATCATATGTTGTTGTGCTATTTCTTCATATAATTTGTAAACTATCATAACTGTCAATAATATACCCGTACCTCTTGATAACGCTCCAAATAAATCGGCAGTTGCTGCAAGTATTCCTACTGCCGCACCACCCATGATTGTTAATGGTAAAATATATCTAGCCAAAACTTTTTCTAATATCCTTTCATCCTTTCTAAATCCTGGCATTTGTAAACCAGAAGCCATTATTTGTCTAGCTTGAGATCTTGCATCCATACCAGAAGTTTGTACCCAGAATAATGAGAATATTATCGAACCAATAACCATAAATAATATGTATGTTAAAGCTTGTAACAATAATGTAGGTGTAACGTATTTTGAAAGTACAGCATCTACTAAATTAGGTGCATAAGTCCATTTGACTAATCCAGAAATTGGAACATTACCTGAAAATTGTCCTAATATATTATAAGATATCCAAGCACCAACTCCGCTTTCAGCAACTTTATTTTGTAATAATCTAGCCCATAATTGGAAATTAGCAAGTAAAGCTGCAACTAAAATAACTGGAATATTAGATGTATACATAAATCTTAATGGCCATCTTATTCCATGTCCCCTTATTCTACCGAATGATAAAGGAATATCTACTTTCATTGCTTGAGCATAAACTGATATTACAAATACGACTATAGTAAAGAATATTGCAAAGAATGGAATTGCTGCTCCAGTTAAATCTGCATTTAATAATGAATTAAAGAATACCCAAACCGCACCTACGGGAGGTAGTCCAGAACCGAATGCTAGTTGTCCTGTTGTTGTCAATGGTGAGAAAGCTCTAATAAATATTTCTTGTGCTACACCAGCAGCAATAAATATAGAAATACCAGAACTGAATCCCCATTTATCTATAACTTCAGCCATAAATAATACTAACATTCCACCTAAAAACAATTGGAATATTAATATAAATTGTAAAGTAGAATAAACGTCAGGTGCTAATCCTGCAGCCGGAGTTAAACCCCCCATTAATACATATATTGCAGCTTCAAATATTATAAAGAATATCGATAATAATTTATTTAATCCTTGAAAAAATTGTTTTCCTTCTTTTGTTGTTAAATCTATTTTTAATATTCCAGCTCCAACTAATAACTGCAATACGATAGATGCTGTAACGATAGGTCCTATACCTAAAGAGGTTATCGAACCAAAGTTAGCTCCTAAAATAATAGATAATTGTTCAAACTGAGCTAAAGCATTTCCACCAAGACCAAATAAAGGTATTAATGATAAAACAAAGAATGAAACTAAAATAATTAAAGTCCATTTAAGTTTTTCTTTGAAAGATAGTTTTTTCTTCAATGGGCCTGCAACTTCAGGCAAATTTTTTAAAAAATTACTTAACATAGTATGGCTTCTCCGCCAGCTGCTTCTATTTTTTCTTTTGCTATCTTTGAAAATGCATCCGCGGTGATCTTAATTTTTTTGGTTATTGTACCTTTTGCCAATACTTTGTATCCAGTAGCATCAAATGTATAGGTACTACCTTCTTTCGTTACTTTTCTATCAATCTCTTCCAAATTGATTTGCTTCAGTTCAATCATCATTGATTGTGGTCTGTGGAAACCATGTTTCCCATAATAAATATTACCTACTTTCTTAAGAATATGAGTTTTCATATGTTTTGCTCTTTTACCTGTACCAGCCATACCTCTTCCACCACGGTTACCTGCCCCTCTATGCTTTTTCTTTGCACCCCAACCGTGAGTTGTTTTTCCTCTGCATCTATCGCATTTTTTTCTTTTATTGACTGTCATTTTACAACATCCTTTGTACAAGAGCATTTATTTTTTCTTTCCTGTAACCCAAAGCTCCACCAAGGGAGAATGGTTTTTTTGTACCTTTTCTTTCAAATCCTTTAACAGGAGGTAATAACCTAAAGAATGGTTTCATACCAGGTACATCTTTAATTTTTAATTTATTATTATATATTTCATTAACAAACTTATCAAAATCTAATTTTGTTTTTTCTTTGATATATTCATTTGTTAAAGGTTTATTTCCAGCAATTCTTCCTCTTTTCTGTATAAGTAAAGCTAAAGTTTTTTCATCTATTTCTCCCCATGTAGCTTTATCTTTTATAGTGTTTATCATACCTATAAAAACTTCAGTGTTGGGAACAACTACACAACTATTTTTCTTATATAAATTTAATAGTTTGAACGTAGTTATAAGTTTATGATTCAAACCTTGTTGTCCAGCTATCCTTATAATTGCAATCATACTCATTTTATTTTTACCCTTGACAATTCTTTTAATGCACTCATACAAGCTTTTACTAAATTTGCTTGTGTTGCAGTTTGTCCATATGTTTTTGAATATATATCTTTTATTCCGGCCAAAGCCAAAATTTTTCTTAGTTCTTTGTGAATACATAAAGCTGTTCCTTTTGGTGCAGGTATTAATTCAACTATAACACTACTGCATTTACCTGAAACTTTCATAGGAATAGAATGTTGTTCACCACAACCACAATCCCAAGATCCACAGCCAAATTTTACTTTGATTATATTTAATTTTGCCTGTCTTAATGCTTTTTCTCTCGCTGGAACAGTTTCTTTTGCTTTTCCATAACCTATTCCAACATAACCATTTCTATTTCCAACAACAGCAACAGTTGCAAAGTTAGGTTTGTTACCTTCCTTAGTTTTCTTTTGTGTTGCTTTCCAAATACTTCTCTTACCACCACCAAATTTACCTTTTGATTGACCTATTGTAACCAATTCATATTCTAAATTTGGTATAAGACTATCAACTATTTCAGCTTCCATAATATTGTAACCTTTAGATAATATTTCATCTATATCTTTTATTTCGCCAGATTTTACTTTCTTTCCTATTTCGGTCTTAGGTATCCAATCAGAAACTTTAGCTTCGGTTCTTTGTGCTTGCTCTTTCTTAGCTCTGACTTCCTTTTGTTCCGCTATTTCTTTTCTTGATTTCATTTTTCACCTAAGATCTTGGTTTTTACCTGGCTGAAGTTTTTTACTATATCTTCAGGTTTTACTTTGTTTTTTAAATATTTTGAAAATTGTTTATTATACATTTCTTCATCGTCTTTACTTAATTTATGAGCATAATCTGCAGTTGTTTTTCCACTTATTTTATCTTCAGATGGATCAATTTTATCATCATAGTTTATTTCTAAACCTCCATCTTTCAATCCTTTTATTGTAGCAGCTAATCTTGCTCCTTTAGTTATTGAATGTAATCCAAGATCAACTATTCCATCTTTAATTTTATTTTTCTTTGCGAATAATAATCCAGTTAAATAAGCTGCAGACAAATTACCAGTTGCATATTGCCATCCATACTCTTTTAAATCTGTTGCTTTGATAGTAGACATTACTTTATCTCCATCTAATTCATATTTAACTGCTTGAATCATTAAATTATTATTTGAAGATCTAATAACTATTCTTGGTCTATGAGATTTCAAATATTCTAATCTCTTCTTATAGTTAGTTCTTCCCTGTTTTTTCCTATTGTAAGGAACCGTATATGTTCTACTTGTTGACATTTTCAAATAACCTATTTTCCGTTAAATATAACTTTACGTGGCCTCTACTTCTAAAGAATCCACCCTTGATTTTTTTGTATAGCATACCATAAACTTTTGTAGTGATTAATTTTTTATCTCTCAATTCCTTTATAAATTCTCTCTGTAATCTAACATGAGCCATCCATCGTCCTTTTCCATTTTCTCTTGCAGAATGTGGTCCAGATTTTGAACCTTTACCCATTCTTCTACCTTTTCTTTTCTGGAGTATTATTTTTCTAGCTCTTGAACGTGAAATTCCTCTTCTATGCTCTGCTTTGATTGCTTTGCCGATAATAAGATTTCTTATATCGCTTCTTGTTATTCCTTCTTTAATATCTGCAAGTCTATCTTGATCGAATTTTACTTTCTTCAATCCAATCTTCAAAACTTTTGAAGCCATTCTTTTTTGATTATTTAATTTCATTTCCTTGTTCCCGGCATAGTGCTTAACCTATGTGTATCTTTTGTTTTTCCAGCTTTTGCTTCTGGCGCACCTGGTGTTTTATCTTCTTTGATATCTTGTTTAGCATGCATAATATCTTCTTTTGCTTTTTCTTGTTTTCCTTCTTCATCATCTTCTTTAGATTTTTTATCTTGAGCTTTTTTCAAAGATTCTTCTTTAGATTTTTTCTTTTCTGCTAATCTTTTATTCTTAATAGTTTTTCTTGACTCAAAATTTTCTTTTGCTTGAGCAATGAATTTATCAACATCTCTAAAGTTAGAAACTGGAATATTCTTCAATCTGCAAGCTTCAATTATCTTTATTTTATTTTTTAATCCAACACTAGATGGAATTTCAGCAATATGTTCTCCAATTTTTATTTTATGTAAATCATTTAAATTACATACTTTGATAATCATTAAACCAGTTGGATGCAATCCTCTTACTAGTGCAGGAGATCCAAATCCAGGTGAAGGCATTTTCTGATGTCCCTTCTGATGCAATCTTCTCTTGTTGTGATGGCCTCTTGGTTTTCTCCAATCACTTTTGAAGTTTATTCTATTTGAATCAGGCTGCATGAAGTTTGGCTTCCTTGCCTTCAATTTTTTTCTTATTTCTAATAAATGTTTCATATTTTCTTACCTGCTTTACTAACTATGAATATTCCATCTTGAAATCTTCTTCTGTCTTTATCAGTCATTCTAGTTATGGCTTCAATCGAAGCTGCTGCTTGACCAGTAGTCTCTTTATCATGACCAACTACAGTGATATCATTTCCTTTTATCTCAATGTTTACTTTTTGATTCAATTTTTTCTTTCTAGGAATTGATTCTCCCAAGAAATTTTTGACTGTAAACTCACCTTTTTCAAATGAAACTGTAATAGGAAAATGTCCAGAGCATATTTTTAATTTGTATTCAAATTCTTCTTGTACACCTTTGATCATATTATTTACATGTGCTTTCAAAGTTTTCAACATCATTTTCTCTCTCTTGGATGCTTTTTTTAAATCTAAATGTAATTCATCGTGTGTTTTTGTTATTTTTATTACGGGACTAGTTATTCTTCTCTTCAATTCCGCTTTTGGCCCTTTTACAGTAATTGTAGTTGGATCTACATGAATTTCCACGCCATGCGGGATTTTTACTATGTCCTTAATATCTGCTTTAACCATTTTTAATAACAATAAGCGATTAATTTTCCTCCAAGTTTTTGATCTATTGCTTTATTATGAGTCATCATACCTTTTGATGTTGATACTATCATTATACCAAAATCATTCGCAGGTAAATATCTTTTTTCAAACTTTTCATATTCATCTAATTTTACAGGGAATCTTGGTTTTATAGCACCGCATTTATTTATTTTTCCTAATAATTTTACATTTATGTATTCGCCTTTAACATTACTTGTAACAACATAATCTCCAATATAGTCATTCTCTTTTAATATTTCCATTATTATTTTGATTATTTTTGAAACATTCTTAATATCACATTCAGTCTTTCCTACTTTTTCTGCATTTAATATTTGTGACATTGCGTTTGCAAGTGTATCATTCATTGACATTTTTTAAACCTCAACTATATTTTTTGAAACCAAGTTTCTTGGCTCCCTCTCTAAAACAGTGTCTACATAAGTGTAAACCGTATTTTTGATTATGTCCTCCATTTCTACCACATCTAATACATTTTCTTAGTGCGATACCACAACTTCTTTTCTTTGGAGTATTATGTTTAATATATTTAGCCAACTTTACAGGTTTTGCATTCAATTGTACAAATGCTTTTTTGTAATCTTTTGTTGTCATTTTAATCTCTTTCTCCTATCTTAACATCAAATTCTTTCTGTAAATATTCCATCGATTCCTCAGCTGTTATCCTATGTTTTTTAGGAATACGTTTCTTCAAGTATTTTCTTTTTTTGATTCTAAATCCAGGTCTTTCTAAAGTTATAGCAACTTCCAATCCCATTATTCCTATTTCTACAAGATATTCCATGTTAGGAATATCTACATATTCAGGAATACCGAATCCAAAGTTACCTTCCTTATCAAAACAACTTGGTTCTAAAGTATTATCTACTGCAACAAGCAATCTTTTCAATAATTCTTTTGCTTTTTTACCCCTTAACGTAATTTTAACTCCAATGTTTAAGCCAGGTCTAACTCCCCAACCAGGAATTCTTTTTTGAGTGATTGTGGATACAGGTTTTTCTCCAGTTATAGTTTCCAACAATTTTTTTGCCTTGTCTATTTTATCTGCAGCTGTACCAACACCTATGTTAAGTGTTAATTTCTCTATCCTTATTTCTCTCATTAAATTACTCATTTGATAATGCAATTATTGGTTTCTCCTTTCCAATAACGAAAGCGTATTTTTGTAATGTTTCGAACTCTTCTTCACCTTGTGTGAATATTATTTTTGGTTCTTGTAGACCATTATTATTTATGATTTCTTTGATTATTCCATGACAACCAACTTTTTTTCCACCAAGAATGTAAACAGAAACACCTTTTGCTATTTTGATATGTTCTTTTATTTTACCATCGACAAAAACAACTGTGTCTCCTCTGTGGTATTTTTCTTTTGATAATAAATTAGTTCCATCTTTGAAATTAACTTGTATTTTATTTCCTTTCAAAGTTTTTCTGTTTATAACTTGTTTAAGACATATTTTTGATTCGTCTTCTTTTATTTTGATTGGCACAATCTGTCCTTTCTTGTTTATGATTATTCTATAATTATCTTTTCCAACGGTAAGTACATCCATTACACCTGCTTGGAATTTTTGATCTTTTCTTATTTTTCCATTGACCATAACTTGGCCTTCATTCAAAATAAATTTAGTTTCCTTTGTATTATTAACATAACCTAATATTTCTTTTATGAATACACCAATTGGCATAGAATCTTCTAAGGAATGTGGGCCAGGGTTACATCGTATTACCCATTTAGTACTTCTTCTACTTATTGGCCAACTTTTTGG
>PNOQ01000046.1 GCA_013824915.1 Nanoarchaeum sp.
CAGTCTTCATCTAAATAACAAGCACAGCTTACACCATCACCATCTTCTAAATTACAGTTCTGATCTATTTGATCACATAATTCCACTGCACCAGGATAAACTTGATTATTATTATCATTACAATCAACATTATTCGCAGACACATGATTTATCCCGAGATCAATATTAAATGTACTCCCAGGAGCACTACACAAACTCAATATAGGAGAATCAATCGCACCATAACTATCTCCATCATTACTATTATAAACATCAAATAATTCCCATCTGTTCACATCAGTATCATTACAATCTACAGGATAAGCATCTCCACCCTGGATTACCTCACAATTATCATAACCATCATTATCACTATCAACACATTCAATTATAGGATCATACTGACACATACTAAATGTATTAACAGGCATAAAACAGCTATCTAATGTACTAGAATTTCCATCATTGCAATCAATATCTGAATAACATTCACAAGCAGTTTCATCATTCGCAACACAATTCTGGTCTATCTGGTCACATGATTCAATATTCTCTGGATAAACATTAGAATTATTATCATCACAATCAATATTATATAAAGATACATTATTCAAACCCAAATCACCAGATAAAACAACTATTGCGCTTGCGTCTATACCGTCAGAACTACATAATGTTAAATTAGGTGAATCAATTGCGCCATTATTGTCTCCATCTGCATCATTATATACTGTATGAAGTATAAATCTAATATTATCATTATCGTTACAATCACTACCTAAAGCACAACCAGCACCATAACCATCAGCATCGGAATCAGTACAACTAGCCTCAGGATCACTAGAGTCATCACCACCGCCACCGCCTCCTCCGCCGCCGCCACCGCCACCAGAAGGACGAGTAGTATTAACAACGATAGCTTTACAAACTGGGTCTACTTTAGCAACAACATATTCAGTTGCAGAACATCCAACAACTTTATCATCAATTTTAACAGCAGGGATTATAGAAATTAAAGATGCTTTCTCACCAGCAGCAAAGTTAAGCTTATACTGATTTTGGTTGTTTACAATAAGAGGAGCATTATTTTGTGTAACGTAATCATCTTTTGCACCTTGAACAGTAAATTGAATTCCTTCAACCACAACATCTCCACTATTTTTTACTTTAAACTGAAGACTTGAAGAATTCAAACATGGTGTACTAAACTCAAATTCAATATCATTAGAACAAATTTGATCTAATTTTTCTTCAAAACTAACTTGTTCATTAAAAGATTCAACTAGCTCACCTTTGAACAAAACAATCAATAAAGATAATATAATCATAAGACCAACCATAATTCCGGTTAATACTAATGGGGACAAACCTCTTTTCATCTAACAAAATTAGAATACGTATTTTAAATAGTTTTTGGTATATGCGCGAACCGGGGCTCGAACCCGGGTCACAGCGTTTTTGCTTGAATTGGCAACGCTATATACTAACCACTATACTATTCGCGCACATTATTCCGAAAAATAAGGGTAGGGCAAGCTTTTTAAAACTTTTTCTATTATAGTATAACATGGATTACTATGGTAAGCTAGCTCCAGGGTATAATGAATTACACAAAGATGAACAATTAGCCAAAGTAAGATTTGTGTTAAAAGAGATAGATCTTAGTAGAGATACAATTTTAGATGTTGGCTGCGGAACCGCATTATATTCTTACTTATTCAGGTTTTATACCGGAATCGATAACAGTCAAGGAATGTTAGATCAAGCAAGTGCAAAAGTAATCCATGGTGAAGCAGAAAATTTACCGTTTGAAGACAAAAGTTTTGATGTTGTAATCTCAATAACTGCAATTCATAATTTCAAAGATCCAAAAAAAGCCATACAAGAAATGGAACGTGTAGCTAAAAGAAAGGTGATTATAACTCTTTTAAAAAAATCAAAAAACTTTAATGATATTCTAAACGAACTAAAAGGTTACAGACAAATAGACCAAGAAAAAGATTTAATATTAGTTAAAGGCTAAAAATAAGTCCAACCATCCTCTCCTTTTTGTTCATTACTTCTTTTTCTCATTGGTTGATCAAAATCGACTTTTTTTACTTCTTCTTCAACTGGCTTTGGTTTTAAAGGCACTATTTCGCTAGAGTTTAATTTTTCTTCTTTTTTAGTTTTTTTAGATTCTTTTAGATTTTTTAATATTCTATCTCTTATATCCACCACATCATTTTTCTTAACAACAGCTAAATCTTCTTCATCTAGTTTACTAGTCTTAGGTTCTTTAAATTTAACCCTGTTAATATTTTTAGATTTGTAACCCTTATACACAGTATATCCTGCCATAATAACAAATAAAGCTAATATTACCATTATTACAGTTGGAGCACTAGACGTTCCAGAACCCGGTTTTTTAACTGCTTGCCCAGTCAAACTAAAGAAGTAATCACTTAGTTTACCACCAAAATTCCTATCATCAACTACATTCACAGAAAAAGTTTGATCAAAATTTTTAATAGTAATTTGATGCTCACCTTCATCAAGTAATGTATTTAATCTTATAGTTATACTTTCACCCGGATTAATATTAGTTCTTCTTAATGAAGTAAAGTTATCTGGCTCAACAAAAATTTCTAAATTATTAACGTATTTAATATTACCAGTATTAACTACATCTAAATACTGTCCATTAACTTTAATATCTAATGTTTCAATAGTTTCAACAACAAAACTTTTTTGATCTTTTAAAGTGTTAAACTTAATTATAGCTAACCATTCGCCCGGCACAGTGTATTCAGGTAATTCAAAAATATAATCTTGATTAGAACTAACAACTTCATCTAATATTCTTTTATTTTTACTATCATAAATATTTAATTTTACAGTTTCAGCAATTGGATCATTTGCCTGGTCAAGTAAACTCAAAGAAAGTTTCACAGATTCTTTAGGTAAATAGCTATCTTTTTCAATTGACATTGTCAAGCTAGAAGGAATCGCAATAACAAAACATTGTAATGTAATGTTACCCAAATTTCCATCTTCATCAAAAGTAGAAACAACTATATTATGATAACCTGATTTCATATCAAATGCTGTATTTAACTCATAAATAAACTCTTGATTTAAAATATTAGTTTTATATTCAACTCCATCAAATAATATCTTAATTTCACCTTGAGAAAGTAAAGCAGAATCTGAATTTCTTTGAACACTACCAATAATTTCAATTTTATCACCAGGATCAATCTGCATTTCACTCAATTGAGCAACAACATTATATTCACTATCAACTATCAAAGAGTCAGCTAATTCGATTTTTCCAAGTTCTAATAAACTTGAATCTAACAAAGAAACTATAACTTTATACTCACCTGCTTGATTTGGCAAAACACATCCCGTTTTACAAAATGCAGCATCTTGTTGGAAATTTCCATTAGATATATGTGCCAATAAAGTATACTTATTTGCGCCATTGTCAAGAATTATCATACTATTTCCAGTAAATAAGTTACCATTCAATTTTATATTCTGCCCAGTTATAGAAAAACTGTCACCTAACTGAACATGACTTTTACTAAACAAAATTTCATTCTCAGCAGAACTAACAAAAGGTATAACTAAAAGTAATAGTAAGAATAATGCTCCTCTTTTCATATTAAAGAAGTATCCCCTTACTAATATATAAATGTTTTTATAGATAACTTTAAATATTTGTTTTAAAAACTTACTAACATGAAAAAAGATCTAGAAGCTTTAAGACATAGCGCATCTCATATTTTAGCGCAAGCAGTTTTAGAATTATTTCCAAAAACAAAACTAGCAATAGGCCCCGCCATAGAAAATGGATTTTATTACGATTTTGATAGAGAACCGTTTACTCCAGAAGAGCTAAATAAAATAGAAGAAAGAATGCATGAAATAGTTAAACGTAACTTAAAAATAGAAAGACAAGAAGTTACAAAAGCCAAAGCCAAAGAGTTATTAAAAAATCAGCCGTACAAACTAGAGTTATTAGATGATTTGAAAGGAAAAATAACATTCTACAAACAAGGAGAATTCACAGATTTATGTGCTGGTCCACATGTTGAATCAACTGGCGAAGTAAAAAACATAAAGTTAATGAAAACTTCGGGCGCTTACTGGCGTGGCGATTCAAAAAACAAAATGCTCCAAAGAATTTATGGGACCGCATTTTACGAAAAACAAGAATTAAAAGATTATATTCATATGTTAGAAGAAGCAGAAAAAAGAAATCATGTTAAATTAGGAAAAGAATTAGATTTATTCTCAATACATGAAGAAGGCCCAGGATTTCCATTTTTCCACCACAAGGGATTAATAATTTGGAATATTTTAATAGATTTATGGAGAAAAGAACATGACAAAGCAGGGTATATAGAACATAAAACTCCAATGATATTAAATCGAAAATTATGGGAAACTTCCGGACATTGGAATTATTATATAGATAATATGTATACATTAAAGATAGACAAACAAGATTACGCAATAAAACCAATGAACTGCCCAGGTGGAATTTTATTATTCAAAGAAAAATTACATTCATATAGAGAACTTCCAATAAGAGCAGGTGAAATTGGTTTAGTTCATAGGCATGAATTATCTGGAGTTTTAAACGGATTGTTTAGAGTAAGAGCGTTCCATCAAGATGATGCTCACATATTCATGACTGAAGAACAAATGGTAGACGAAGTTTTAGGAGTTGTAAAATTAGCAGACAAATTCTATAAATTGTTCGGATTAGATTATCATTTAGAATTATCAACCAGGCCAAAAGAATCAATAGGCACAGATAAACAATGGGAATTGTCTACAAATGCACTAAAAAATGCACTAAAAATTTTAGGAAAACCTTACAAAATTAATGAAGGAGATGGAGCTTTCTATGGTCCAAAAATAGATATTCATCTAAAAGATAGTTTAGGAAGAACATGGCAATGTGGTACAATACAAGTGGATGCAGGATTACCAGAAAAGTTTGACCTAACCTATGATGGCAAAGATGGAAAAAAGCATAGACCAGTTATGATTCACAGAGTTATATATGGTAGCTTAGAAAGATTTTTAGGAATATTAATAGAACACTATGCAGGTAAATTCCCGCTATGGTTATCTCCTGTCCAAGTAAAAATAGTTACTGTAAACGATAATTGCAACAAATTTGCAGAAAAATTAAAGGATAAATTAAAAGAAAATGAAATTAGAGTAGAATTAGATTTAAGATCAGAGTCAATAGGTAAAAAAGTTAGAGACGCACAAGTAGAGAAAGTTAATTATGTTGTAACAATAGGTGAAAAAGAAATAGAGAAAAATAAACTAGCCATAAGAACAAGAGAAGGAAAAGTAACTTTCGATGTAGCAATAGACACATTCATTAAAGAATTAAAAGAAGAAATTACAAAAAAATGTTAGACCAAATTAAAGACATATTAAAAGAATTAAAAGATTCAAAAGAATTTAAAAAATTTCAAACAAAAAATCCAACAGCTTACTTATGCAATGTTTGTCGTTTAGATGATAACTGGCAACCAGATTATTATGAACCAGAAAAAGATAAAATAGTTAGTTTTACAAAACAAGATGGCGAATTTATTTCTCAAGAATCGGAAATTTTTAGAAAAGAAAAAACAAAACTAGACGAGTTAAATCTAAATGAAATAAAAATAGATTTAGCCAAAGCAGAAGAAATAATGAGTTCTAAATATCCAGTAGAGCCCTCACAAAAAATAATAGTTTTATTAAAAGATAAAATACCAATGTGGAACATCACATATTTAACATTAAAATTAGAAATAATTAATATGAAGATAGATGCTATTTCTGGAAAGATAATTGAAGATAAAATAGAATCTGCTTGGTCTCTAGTTAGTCCAAAAACATTTGAAGAAACAAAAAAACAAATAGAAAATCAAAAGAAAAAAAATTAAATTAAAGGATAATCTATTTTAAATTTGGTTTTCTCAGTTTTAGATGGTTCCCACACATCATTAACACTAACTCGATGGCATGCTTTTATATGTCCACAAACTTTTCCAGATATATCTATTCTTTTATCATATCCTTTAATTCTTAAATTTTCAATCCATACTCTCCCTTCTCTTGTGTACTTCTCCAAATAGTGATTTATCTCGTCTATATCATTAATGACTCTACCAAAATATGAAAATACTCTTCTGATCTGTGCCAAATCCATATCTGGATGAGGGTTAACATATTTTCCCCCACAAGCAGCCAACGTATTTAAATCACCCAAGATAATCTTTCTATAAATTTCAGCATAAGTAGGTTCATGCACAAAAAAAGACACAACCGGCCTAACAAGTTGCTCCTCAAGATTTTCTTTAGAAGTTTGTCTTTCTCTACCTGTTCCAGGAGGAATAAACAACGCAAGAAAATTTTGTCTTTCAGATTCTGCTATAGCTAAAGCGAGCCCGGCAGTTATATCTGGATTTTTAGAATAAACAAATTCTTCGGGTAAGAATTTTAAAACCTGATAGTCCGTTACAAATGGTTTAGATCGTGAATTTTGATATCTAGCAATTGAACGTTTAACTGGATTTAATCCAAACAAATGCCCAATTAGTTTAATTCCATCTTGTTTGTATACGCTCGTCATTTTGATTTCCTCCTTGGATATGATTTACTACTATCTAGTAATCTTTGTATATTAATTTATTTATCTAATATTTTGACAAAAAGAAAAATTTAAATACTAAATATCTCCTAAAGACAAGTAATGGAGAATTTAGACTTAAAAGACAAAAAGTTGTTATTTGAATTAGATTTCAATGCTAGACTTCCATATTCAAAACTTGCCAAAAAAATTGGTCTAAGCAAACAAGGAACAGAATATAAACTAAATAGTTTAATAAAAAGAGGTATAATAACTGGTTTTTATCCCATCATAAACATGCCTAAATTAGGCTATATTTATTGTAGACTGTTAATTACTTTACAAAACACAACAGAAACAAAAGAAAAAGAGATTATTAAATATTTAAAGAATCATGAAAATGTTTTCTGGTTACTTTCAATGCAAGGCCCATATGATTTACTAATTGTTACATGGTCAAAATCAATAAATGATTTTAAAGAGTTCATAGAAGAACTTCAAACAAATTTTGGAGGCCATATAAAAAGAAAAGTAGAAACAATAACAACAGATGTTATCCATTACCAGCATAGATATTTATTAAACAAAGAAAAGACCGAAGAGATACATATCAAAGAAACAACAGAAAGAATAAGTATAGATGAATTAGATAAAAGCATACTAGGTACTTTATGTTCAGATACTAGAATAAGTTTAGTAAACCTTGCAAACAAATTAAACGAATCTCCAAAAGTAATAGCGTATAGAATAAAAAGATTAGAAGAAAAAAAGTTGATAGAAGGATATAGGCCAATAATTGACAATAACAAATTGGGGTATACTTATTACAAAATTTTTATAAGTTTAAATAACAGTTCAAAGGAAGAACTAAAACAAATAAAATTTTACATAAAAAATAATTCTCATGTTATTTACATTGTAGAAGGACTAGGTCTACCATCAGATTTAGATATAGAAATGATGATTGGTTCAAATCAAGAATTATTCGATTTTATAAAGGATTTAAAATTCAAATTTCCTAAGATAATAGGTGAATACACCACGATTGTTTTTACAAACACATTAAAAGTAAAGTATTTTCTCTAAACGAAATCAACAATCTTAGTCTTAGAACTAAACCCAGACTTTATTCTAACTTGCTTTCCAAAATGTTTACTTAAGAATTTTTCAACTTCAACATTAGCTTTGCCTTGTTCTGGCTTAGCTTTGATGTAAACGACATGTAAATTCTTTTCTTTATTAAAACTAATTTCATTTTTAGAACTATTAGCTTTAACAATAATTTTCATTTGAACCTTCTTAAAGAATCTTCTTCAATAAAGTGTAGCTCCCCAGGAATTATCAAACACTGTGGATATTTACTAAACTTTAAGCTGGTCATTTCTTTCAAACTTCCAACTTTTATTTCTTGATCTTTTCCACCCAGTCTAGCACAACCAACAGCTAACAAACTTCCAGTAATTCCATGTTTAATCAAATATTTAGCAGCTTCATTAATACTCATAAACTTATTTTCTTTAGGTTTTAAGTCAAGTAAAAACAAAGTATGGTAACCTAATTTATAATTATTATTAAAAACATCAATAGGAACTTTAACATTAGCACATTCGAAAGGAATAGAAGTTATTTTACCAAATTGATATAAAAACAAACCAGTTTCTCCAACCGCATTTAATATTGAAGCGTTATGCACAATCTCAACTTTTACTTTTTTAGTTTGAGCATCAATTATTAATCCTATATGGGTTGTAGCGGCAAAAACATCACCAATTATTAATAGAGCAACATTCTTTTCTTTAGCCTCTTTCAAAAGTTTATCCGAATCATTCTCAACTAGCTCTCTATCGGCCAATATAATTTTTTTCCCATAAAATTTCTCTAATTGACTAACACTACAATTCAACGTAGAAGTATAATTCTCTAAATAAACAACATCTGCTTTCTTGATTAATTCTAAACCTTTTACACTAACATCTTTCTCATCATTTAGTCCAATTCCAATTAAGTATAACATAAAATTAAGTTAAATATTTACTTTATAAAACTAACTAACACCATTTATTTCTTGGAAGATAATCACTAACACCAAAATAATAACCTTTTCTGTTTTTAGAATCAAAAGGGCCACATAAGTTATATCCACTCTTCTCTAAAACACCAAGTTTTTCCAATTCTCTTATTGTTTCAAGAACTTCTTCTAATTTTAATTCAGGCATAAAACTGTAAGAATAATTTACTTTATAAAACTAACCAATTTCAAGAATAAAGCACCAGAAACAAACGATAAAATTAAGGTTTTTGGCACATCAACTAACAATAACAAAGAACAAACAAAGAACAAACCTAAACTAGCTAAAATCATATACAAATTTCTTTTACTATTGTAAATTAATGTTCCATAAGGCAGTCCTAAAAAGAATATTAAAAAAGCAACATAAATATTAAGACTAGCAAACATTCCCAAACCCAAATAAAAATACAAATTTTTAAAATATAATCCAAATATAACTCCAAAAACTAACCCAATCAACCAAATATTAATC
>PNOQ01000019.1 GCA_013824915.1 Nanoarchaeum sp.
TGCAGGTTTTTCTTCGAATGTTGCTAAAATATTTTGTAATTCTTGATCATTGAAACAATAAATATTTTCTTTACCTTTTTTTACGCTAAATAATGGGGGCATTGCTATGTATAAATATCCATTTTCAATTAATTTTGGCATGTATCTATAAAAGAACGTTAGCAATAATGTTGTAATATGTGAACCATCTACATCTGCATCTGTCATTATTATAACCTTGTGATATCTTAATTTGGATACATCAAATTCGTCTCCTACACCACAACCTAAAGCAGAAATCATAGTTGTAATTTCATTATTTGCGAATATTTTATCTAAACTTGCTTTTTCTACGTTTAATATTTTACCACGTAATGGAAGAATTGCTTGTGTTTCTCTTGATCTTCCTTGCTTGGCTGAACCACCTGCGGAATCTCCCTCTACCATGAATAATTCTGCCTTTGCAGGATCACGCTCTTGACAATCAGCTAATTTTCCAGGTAAACTTCCAGACTCTAATGCAGTTTTTCTTCTTGTTAAATCACGAGCTTTTCTTGCAGCTTCTCTTGCTTTTGCAGTTAACATACATTTTTCGATTATTCTTCTTGCTGTTTGTGGATGCTCTTCAAAATAAATTGCAAGTTGTTCTGTTGTAATACTATCAGTTAATCCTTTTATTTCTGAGTTTCCTAACTTCGTTTTTGTTTGACCTTCGAATTGTGGCTCTTGAACTTTAATTGAGATTACACAAGAAAGTCCTTCTTTAAGATCTTCTCCACTTAATTTGAAATCAGAAATATTTTTCTTTTTTATATAATCATTAATTACTCTTGTTAGTGCGGTTTTAAAACCTGTAACATGAGTTCCACCTTCGATAGTGTTAATATTGTTTACAAAACTAAATAGTTTTTCTAAATATGCATCATTATATTGAAATGCAATGTCTAATTCAACTTTGTCTTGTGCTTTTTCAAAATGAATTATATCTGGGTGTAAAGGTTGTTTGTTTTTATTTAATAATTCTACAAAACCAGCGATTCCTTTTTCACTAAAAAAGATTTCTTGTTTACTAGTTCTTTGATCTATTAATTGAATTTCAACTTTTTTGTTTAGGAATGATAATTCTCTTAATCTGTTAGCAAGTATATCATATTGAAAATTTAAATCTTGAAATATTTCTGAATCTGGAGTAAATGTAACAGTTGTTCCGGTTTCGGTTGTTTCTCCAATTTCCATAACTTGCGAGGTTGGAATACCTTTTGAATATTCTTGTTTGAATATTTTTCCTTCTCTTTTTACTTCTACTATTAATAAGGAAGATAATGCATTAACTACTGAAACACCTACACCGTGTAAACCACCAGAAACCTTGTATGAATCTTTATCGAACTTTCCACCAGCATGTAATATAGTCATAACGACTTCTAAGGCTGATTTTTTTTGTTCTGCGTGTAAGTCAGTAGGAATACCTCTACCATTATCTGAAACTGAAACAGAATTATCTGGGTTAATAGTAACTATAATCTTGTTACAGAAGCCCGCTAAGGCCTCATCTATTGAGTTATCTACAACTTCATAGACTAAATGATGTAAACCCCTAGTTCCTATGTCTCCAATGTACATAGCAGGCCTTTTTCTTACTGCTTGTAGGCCTTCTAATACTTTGATTTGACTTGCATTATACTGGCTAGGTTGGCTTGGTGTCATATTAAATTTTTCCTCATAAAACTAGTAAAAATAACTCGCTTTAATATATAAATCTTTCTGGTTGAATTCGACGGTTTTGAGGCTTAAAACGCCATAATTTAAAATCCAGATATTTATTTATAAATAAAAATGTTGGTACTGCGCAATGGTTACAAAATAAAAAGATTTAAATAGTTTGAATAACTTGAAATAATATGGTAAAATACACACATAAAACACTGGCTGGACAAGGTAATGGGTTGTATAGAGATCCTGAAAATTATTTAACTTCTTTAGGATTTACAAAAAAAAGTGCCTTTGATTCTCCAACTTTAGTATTTGTTAGAAGAGAAGGAGATTTTGTAATTAGTGTTAGTGATACTAAACCAGTAGATTATCCTACTAAACTTAAAGTTAGATATATTGGTTTTGAAGGGGATCATGATAGTGTAAACCGTTTCATAGCTGGATTAGAAGGATTGATTTTGCCATTAGATGCAGTATTAAATTAGAAATCTTTAAAAGATATTAATTTTAATGTTTTAATATGATTATATTAGATACAGATTTTTTAGTTAATGCAATAAAGAACAAAGTAGATGTTAATAGGCAAATTAGAGAGGAATTTATAAACGAAGAAATAGCTGTTGTTGATAAAACCTTAGATGAATTAAAAAAAATTAATAATTCTGATTCTAAAACTGCATTACGTTTGATTGAAGTAAAAAAATTTAAAATAATAAAAACAGATAAGAAAAAAATTGCGGATGATTTAATTTTAGAGATTGTAGGTGTAAATGATATTGTAGCCACACAAGATAAATATTTTAAAAGAAGATTAAAATACAAAGGCGTAAAAGTCTTGACTATAAAACATAAAGATTATGTTAGTTTTTGATTTCTTGCTTATACTTTTTTGAATAGGCTTCTGAATCTATGGAACTTATCTTAGAATAATATCGGTTAAGCCTTTCAAATTCTTCTTGACCAACTTTAAAATATGCAATATCTATTAAAGTGTCTAGAACATTTTCTATTTTGCTTTTATCTTTACAATTTGTTTGTATAATTTGATCTATTTCAGTTGATAAAGAAGGTAAATAATCTCTTAGTTGTGATTCTACTTGTTTGATTCTTGTTATTAGACTTGTATTTACCATTTAAAATAAATTTGTGAGCAATACTAGTAAACCATGAATTAGTGCAAAAATAAAAGTTAATTTACCCCAAAACTTATGTTTTTTTAATCCAAATTTAATTTTGGCCATGTACATTCCAAATATTCCAGTTATGATAAGGAATATTATTGCTAAAACACCCGTCCAGAATATTGTTGTTTTCCCTAAAATTGTATAATATGCTATTGTTTCTAATACCATAATTATTTAAAAGATTATTAGTATTTAAGTCTTACTTTTGAGATAATTGGAAATTGTTTAGTCCTGGAATAAAGAGAAAGGTTTAAAAATAGATAATTTTCCTCAATTTGAAGCAAAAAATGTTCTATGAATTAACAGTGCAGGATCATGTAAGAGTACCACCAAATAAGTTTGGGGAAAATGTTGAAGAGTCTGTAATTAAGAGTCTTAACCAAACTTTTGAAGGTTATGTATCTGAAGAATTAGGATTTGTTGTCGGTATATCTTCAGTAGATAACATTGGTGAAGGAGTTATTATCCCTGGAGATGGTGCTGCTTATTATGAAACTACATTTAAATTATATGTATTCAGACCAGAAATGCAAGAAGTTGTTTTGGGTAAAATCTCAGATATAACTGACTTTGGTGCATTTATTGATATGGGTCCAGTAGATGGAATGATTCATGTTTCTCAAACAATGGACGATTTTGTTTCATTAAATAAAGAAAATACTTTAACCGGAAAGGAATCTAAAAGAGTGTTAAAAGTTAATGATATTTGCAGGGCAAGAATAGTTGCTATTAGTTTCAAAGAATCAACTAACCCAAAAATAGGACTAACAATGAGACAAGGATGGTTAGGAAATATAAAATGGGTTGAGGATGATATAAAGAAATTAAAGAAAGGAAAGAAAGATGACTAAAAAAGCTTGTAAAAAATGTAAAATATTAGTAGATGGAAGCACATGTCCTATATGTAAAGGTAATCAGTTTGTTGATAACTGGAAGGGAAGAATATATATTGTTAATGCTGAAAATTCAGAAATTGCAAAAAAGATAGGTATAAAAGTAAAAGGAGAGTACGCTATAAAAATATAAAATGGAAATAATATCACAACACAAATCAAAGGTTCTACCTAGAATAGATGTAGCTGCTAAAATATCACATTTAGAAGGAATTACACCTTCAAATCATCACGTTAAAGATGAATTAGCTAAACATTTTAAATGTGACAAAGAATTAGTTCATGTTGAACATATATACACAAATTATGGTTCTGGTGAATCTAAGATCGTAGCTTATATTTATAATGATAAGAAACAAATGAATCAAATAATCACTAAATCAAGTAAACAAAGAGAAGCTGAGAAAAAAGCATTAGAAGAATCTAAAAAAGTGGTTGTTGAGGCTTAAAAATGGCAAGAAAAAAAGTAAAAAATAAAGTTTCGAGTAAAAAAAGTACTAAATATAGTGTTCAAGGCGATAAATTAGTAAGAAAACCTAGTTGCCCTAAATGTGGTGCTGGTATATTTTTGGCTGAACACAAAGACAGATCATATTGTGGAAAATGCCATTACACAGAATTTAAACCTAGGAAGTAATATTATATCCTTTTTCTTTTAACATTTTTATAACATTTTCTGTTGCACTTATTATTCTTTGGTAAGTTATATCTGGCAATCCTATATTCGGGAAGTTTGTCATACTTGCAGTTCTAATTAATCCTAAATTAGGTTGAGGTATAGTTTGCATTTCTTCAATCATTTGTTGTATCCATTTTTTTTGATGGGCTTTACTTTTTTTTCTACATATTTCTGCTATTTCTCCATATGAATATGGCCCACCTTGGTATTGACGACCTTCTAATAATGAGCAATTAGCGTCTGTAGCGCTAGAACGTAAATCATCTATTGTTGCATCAAGATTATAATTATTCCACCTTCTGTGGTGCATTTGCCCATCTCTATGAAGCATTATTGGCTTTTGAATATAATGTTCCAAAGAAGGATCTTTTCTGTATTGTAAAGCGTGGCCTCTAATCCAATCCCAAGTATATTTATTGAATAGGCCATAAATATCGTGAGGACGTTCTGGATCATTTATGTCACCTATACCTAAATTAGTTAAAAAATATTCTACATGATTAGAGTGAACTAGTGTAGTTCTTACTTCTTGTAATACTTCTATTTCTGTTGGAAAAATTTCCATTATACCCCACAATTTCTTAGTTAAAGCAAGGATTAATAAGCGTTTCTGTAGTATATAAAGTGTGTAACCATTTGAGAGTTGTGAAAAACGAAAGATTTATAAATGTTTAGGTAATTACCAATTCATATCACCTCTTTTTCCCCAGGCAGGTCTACCACAGCACTTCGGTGTTGTCTCTTTTTCGGAAGAAAGACTTGCCTAGGGTTTTACACTCTGTATATCAGAATTATCTTAATTTGTTATGTTCAAAGCGTAATATATTTTATCCATAACTTCAGGATATTTAGCTACATTAAGCATCTCATTATGTAATAGTTTTATTCCTTCACAAGTACCATTTATTCTCATGTTTTCTGCACCGTCTAAATATACATTAGATTCTAGTGCAATTCCATCACTTGGTTGGCCATCTGTTGTGCAGTTAGTACCTATTATATTATAAATTTTAACATTTGGTTTTTCACTGTTTAATTTATTCATAAACAAACTTGTTGAATCCATATCTTTACATTCTATACTTTCTCCAAAAATAGGGCAGGCTTTTATTATTGTACCATTCATACCGTGGTTTGGTGTGCCTATTAATATTAATTTGTCAACACTATCATTACCAAATATTTGAGCGTATCTTCTTGCTACTAAACCACCCATACTATGTGCGATGATTATAACTTTTGGTCTGCCTGTGTTGAATTTAACGTTATTTACAATATCGTTTAACCTTACAGCATATGTGTCTATATTTTCGCTCTTGGTTTGTAATAATTCATAATCTTCTTGATTTTTGTAAACATCAAAGTAATAACTACCTCTAATTGTTAAAGGCACGTTAGTCAATCCTAATATTCCATAATCTTCCGTTTCAGATGATACAGACATTACACCTGCAGTTAAATATCCTTTTTCAGTTAGTCTTTTCTCTACTACTCTGAATGTGTCTAAACTATAATCTGCTAGGATATCTTTACTAAAGTCATGCCCGTGTAAGAATATAATTGGATATTTTGTTGGATCATTTCTACAATCATTGGTTGTACAACAATTAGTATAATTTCCATAATAACCGCATCTTAAACCAAGTGGTTCAAATAAGATATCTAATCTTAAAGTGTTGTTTAATAACAATGAATTATATTTTTGATTACAAATAGGTTTATTTTTTGTTAATTCTTTTATTATGGCAGGAGTTAAGTTATATTGTTCATATTCATGAGTTTCTATTGGAGTAGTTATTTTTATTATTTCTAGTAATAAATCATGATTAATTGAACCACTAGGTAAATTTTCTAAATATGGTTTTTTGACTTGATTTTTTAAATTAGATAATTTGTTTATGATATCAAATGTAAATTCTGTTGTTAAGTTGTAATTTTCAGCTAGATAATTAGCTTCGTTTTGTAAACTTATATCTGTGTATCTTTGTGATAGTTGATCTATGTTAGCACAACTTTCAGTTATATCTAATTCTGTTTCTGAAGCTAAAGTTTGGATTGTTTCATGAGTGTAACATGTTCCAGTGAGTTGACATAGTGTATCATATTCTACCATTACATTAAATCTATTTTCTAGAACTTCTTTTTTCTTTTGTTCATTAAACCATAACATTAGATTATTGTATTCATTTTCTAAATTAGTTATGTTAGGTAAAACAATTAGATCATATCTTTGCGTTTTCCAATATTGTTCACTTTCTTTTAATTTGATTATTGCTATTTCTAATTCTTTAGTTAAATTGTCTAGTTCTACATCATTCTTAAATTCAGATTTGTTAATTATGTCTACATTAGATTTTATTTCTGAAACCCTTGAAACTAAAACATTAAGTTTATCTCTCAAATTATTAGTTATATTTATGTTTTCATCATTTAAATCATAGTTCAAAGAGACTAATATATTTCTATTAACAGTTCTATTTCTAGTGTCACAAGTATATGTTTTTATTCCTTGACATTCCATAGAAGCTAAATATAAAATTTGACCTAGTCCATAATCTGGTGCTTTTAATGTATACTCTTTCTTTATTGGTGTGCCCGAGTTAATTTCAAATTCTTCTTGTTCGATTGTGATATTGTTGGTTACATCTTCAAAAAAGAAGTTACATTTTATACGACAGGATGGATTTGCAGTTATACTTGTATCAAAAGTTATTTTTTCTTCTTGACCGTTTAATAAATCTATTTTTGGCTTATCTACTTGTGATTTTATTAAAATATCATTACCTGCTAAGAACTTAATGAATATAATTGCTCTAATTGACATTAATATTACGACTATTATTGTAAGTGAAATTAAAAAAACTACTATAAACTTTTGTTTTTTTGGGAGGTCGTGCCAACTAGTTTTTTTTGTTTTTTGCTTTTTCATTTTTTTTGTAGGCTAGGATTATTATTGATATTATGACTATACCTAAAATAGTTAATGATGAATTAATTAAATTTATTTGTAATCCCAATAGATTAAGATAAAATATTAATAATGGAACTATTGCAATTGATAAAGCAAAACCTAATGCAATTCTTTCTAAATGATCTACTTCTTTTCTTTTGAAAAAAATATAAGATATTAAATACCCAGGTAAGAATAAGACATATACTGAACCAAAAACTATTCTTAAAGATTCTAAGAAAGTTAGTTTTGTTGGGGTTATAGCTAAAGAGACTATTAATAGCGCTATTATCGTTGCTATTGTCCACCTCTTTTCCTCTTTTGTAAACATATATAAAAAATTAAGATTTTAGATTATAAATCTTTTGTTATAGAAAAGTATATGAATTCTAAGTTAGATTGGTTGTTATGTCTAAATTTAATAAAATACTTATAGTTTATAGCGAAAAACTTAGCAAAACACACATTGAAAGTTTGAATAAAGTTAAACAAAAATTAGAAGGAAGAGATTATATTTTCTTGAGAGCAGATAGGATACTGGAAAAATATTTTGAAGATATTGATTTAGTAATAACTGTTGGTGGTGATGGAACTTTTATTAGAGCAGCTTCTTTTATTAAAGAAAAATTAATTGTTGGAATAAATTCTGAGCCAGAATATAGTGAAGGAGCTTTGCTAAGCCTAAAAGATGATGAATTATATATACTCGATGAGATTTTGAATGGAAAATATAAAATTCAAAAGAAAATTAGAATAAAAATAAAGATTAACGGTAAAGAAATTCAAAATTTGGCCTTGAATGAAGTTTATTTTGGAGTTTCTAATCAGTTTCATACATCCCATTACATTATCAGTTATAAAAATGCAAAGGAAGAACAAAGAAGTTCTGGAGTTTTAGTAGCAACTCCTTCCGGGAGCACTGCTTGGTATAAATCTGCTAGAGGCAGGCCATTTAAAGGAAATAAATTAAAGTTTATAGTTAGAGAACCTTATTTTGGAAGTAGAGTATTTAATCCTAAACTTTTGAAAGGAGAGATTGAAAAGGGAGAAAAAATTGAGTTTATCTCTAAACGACACGATAATAGTGTTGTTACATTAGATTCTAATTATACTTATAGATTAGAGAGAGGAGATAAAGTTGAAATGGAAATGTCTGAGTTCCCATTGAAAGTTTTATTGAGAAAACGTGCCAATTAATTCAGTTCCCATGTAACTATCACAAATTCTACAAGAATATTTTATACTTTGTCTTGGATGGTTTGTGTATAAACCGTTTACTTTATCTTTTACATATCCACAAACAGGGCAGTGATAGTGTTTAACATTTTGTAACTCATCTTCTGTTTGAAAACATTCTTTGTTTTTTCTTGCTTCTAATATTTTTTCTGCTAAATCTTGATTTGAAACTGCAACTACTCTTCTCTGCCCAAATTCATCTGAATGTTGTTCTTTGAAGGGAGCGTTTAAATTAGCTAACAAACTTGTAAATTCTTCGTTTGATGCTATTGTTTT
>PNOQ01000021.1 GCA_013824915.1 Nanoarchaeum sp.
CTGTAAGCTTAGTGTGCTCGGGCACTAAAACGTGCTTCCTGATATCGAATTCTTCTGTTGCCATTTTTTATTTTATATGAATGGACCGGACGGGACTTTCACAATTGTCTTGTTTTGAACCCGCGACCCCTTGGTTAAAAGCCAAGTGCTCTACCAAGCTGAGCTACCGGTCCATCTTCACAGGCACGCCTTGGCCGGGACTTTCACAAAGTTCATTTGTTTTGAACCCGGGTCAAAGCCGCGACAGGGCTTTATGCTAGACCACTACACTACCAAGGCATATATAGTTCACTCTAAACCTTTATGAAAATTGAAATTTTTATTGACTAGTCATAGTTTTTAGAGAGAGCATTTTACCTGTAACTTTTAGGGCAAACAACTTATTTATAAATGTTTTGGTTTATTTGCTTGGTTTGTAAAGTAAATGTTTGGGAATTGGATATTTTTCGAACTCTTCTAATAAATAATCTCTAATTATTAATCTGTAAAATGCTTCTGCTTCAAATTTTGCTCCGGTTAAAGCATTATGTGGTTCGGGTTCTTTTGGTAAACCAACGTAATTAAATATAAAATTTCCATTCATAGCAGAAACTTTCTTTTTTAATACCCGAGGAGTATCATGTATTAATAATTCTCTGTATAATATTGAATGTAAATCTACTGTTCTGTAACCTAAATTGAAATCTAATCCTTCTCGTTTGAATGATTCGTTTAAGAAATTTAAATCAAATCTGGGATTTTCACCGGCTAATGTTAAATCATTAAATTGAGAAGACCATCCTATAAATTGTTCTAACATTTGTTTTTGTGATGGTTTAGTTGGATCTGTTATTTGTTCTCTTGTGAAACCGTTTATTTCTAATGCTTTGTCTGTTATTTCTGCGCCGGGCCAAATTCTAGCTTCTTGATAGAATTGATTATCTGGGGCAAATAAATAAAGTGCACCAATACTAACAATAGAATGTTTTTTTTCATCAATGCCCGTGGTTTCTACATCTACGACTAACATTTTTTTGAGAATGAGTTAAGGTTTATAAAATTAATTGAAAAAAAGGTCCCGTCACCTAAAGTTTATTATAAAATCCGTTTTCTTTCCAGAACTCTATTTTGTCTAAATGTTTTTTATTTCTGAAACCTATATTTTTCATCCATATTTCTAGATTTTTCTTGCCGTTTATATCTAAGCAGTAAAAATAAGATTGACCCAAATTGTTTATTCTTGACCTTTCATAATAATAGAAATTAATGTCTAATCTGTTCAAAATTGTTTTTACATCTAAAATTAATTGTTTAGAAACAATATCTACTGTTATTCTTGGATATGAATTTCTTAATCTTCCACCTTTCTTAAAGCAAACACTGAAATCTGTATCTGCTAACCCTCTTAGAAAAGCAAGACTTAAGTTGTTTTCTTTTAATATAACGTCAGGTATTCTCACTTTTTTTGCTTTTTTGCCTGCTGGCAAACCTAAATCTATGAAAAATTCTATAATTTTTTTGGAATGGAAATATGTGACAATATTATTGTCTTTAGTTCTTATTTTGGAATTTTTTTTGAATACTTCTTGAAATAAACCTTGTATATACTTATGATATTCTATCTCTTTTTTGTCTCCAGATATTTCTATTCTATAATCCCCATTCTTTTTGTAGTGTGTGATATGGCCATCACCTGCTATGATACCACATAATTCTGCTAATTCCTCTGTTATTTTCATAGAAATTAATTGTAATTTTTATATATAAATGAGTCGCTGGTGTTTGGCAAGCGTATAGAATAATAAATCCCGTCACCCGGATTTGAACCGGAAACCTCACGGGTACGGCTGACTATTTGTCATCCATAGCATTTAGCTTAGTCTAATAGTATCTACAGCCGTGCGCTCTACCGTTGAGCTATGACGGGATATAAAATTAGAAGTTAGATGATTTATAAAATTAACTAAAATTATATTTTTTAATTAATCCAAACAACTTGGACCAGTTCTGCTTGTCTCATCAATTGCATAAGGGATTCTAAAAACATAAGGACACATAATTGCCAGCCTAGGATTATCCTCAAGTGGGTGAGATGCTTTACATCTTTCTCCATCATTTGTGTTGTGTGGGCATTTATTGACCTTACTCAAAATATAATTACTCCCTGGATTTTTGTATATTTCTATATCTACTTGTATAGGATTTCTAAGAACTTCTTTGCCTCGTGCATTTCTACCTTTGCATTCAATCGGATAGGTTTGCGTTACGAATTCATCTATTGCCATGATTTTGAGAGAATTAAATCTTGTTTATAAAATTAACTAAAACAGGTTAAGATAAATCTGATGTTCTTGGTTTTGTTGCGAACTCTCTTCTTATATATTCTTCGGCAGGTGTTGTATCAAAACAATCTATTAGATAGGTTCTATTGTTTTTTACTCCAACTATCAATGGTTCAGAAGGTCCAATTCCAACTTCATAATTTACACTCCATTGTTCTGGTCTTGTTTCTGGAATAATATAAATTTGGTCTGTTTCAAAGACTGTTAATGCTTGTTGGATTTTTTGTTTAGTTGTTTCTGGTAAAATCAATGAAAGATTGAATCTAGCATCAAAACGTATACGTGCACATTGTTCTATACTTTTTGTGTTTACTTCAGAAGATTGAAATATATCATATTCGCTTAAAAACTGGGCGGGCATTTTATCAGGTAATGGAAAGTTCATTACCGGATTTAACCTTCTTTCTCCTCCCCATTTATTGTTATAATCTAACGTAGCCAAAAATTGAGTATTACTATGTTTTCGTCTTGGTCCGATAATTCTACGATTTGGGCTATCATAAATTCTGTGAACTGTAAATTTTGGAACGGTAATGTTTGGTAATGGTTGATATCTTGTATCAACTTTTATTCCTTGTCTTAAAAAAGAGGAATCTAACATTTGGGGAAATTCACCTAATACCAACCTATACTCCAACAAAGTAGAAATGTGCAATAATTCTTGTTCTTCTAAATAATGATAATCTTTTTTTGTTAATCTTTTTCGTACATTATCTCTTGCTATTTCTAAATCTTGATCTGTTCTCTGAGTTAGATATTCTAAAGTTGAATCGGAAGCATCTTGAAAAGGAGTTCTTATGTGTTCCGTCAAATCTTCAAGTAAATGTGGCATTCGGTAGGAAATTTGAACAAGTTTATAAAATTAACTAAAAAAGAAAAAAGGTTGGAGTTTAAACTCCACATCCTGCAGCTGCGGCATTATTTGCTGATGTTGTGTCCCAACCAAATCCTGCACCGGGTGCTGTAGCTGAAAATTGTTGAACACATGCTTCAGGTTCTGTATTGAATGCACCACAAATTGCTTTTAACAAACTTGCTGAATCTCTAGCTGAGCTTACAACTTCACCGTTTATTACTAAACCTGGTGAACCTGCTATTTGATATTTCTCATTGTCAGCTTTATCTGTGTTAAACAATGGGAATCTTCCGCTTAGCCATGAAGCTTGATCTTCGAAATTCTTTGTTATTTCAAATTCTTCATCTGCAGCTTCTGTACAAGTTTTCAATTTTGTTGTGTCAATACCAGCAGTTTCTAAACATGTCTCACCATCGCCTGCATCTAAGTAACAATATAAATAATCTAAATATTTATCATTTTGTTCTTCTTGTATACAGTATTGGTTTAACTGTTCTTTAACTTCTTTTTCACCGTGCATTGCATAGTAAACAAATTTAACTTTGAAATCAATATCATTCTCTAAAACTTTTACAACAGGTAATATTCCTTTTTCAATTTGAGTACCATATGGGCATTCACTCATAACAAACAATTCTACTTCTGGTTTGTCAGATTTTGGAACATCTACTGCTGGTGATTCTTGTACCGGAGTATCTGTTGATTTTGTAGTTAAATCAATTGCGTTTAAGAACATAGTTTTACCGTCTTTTGATATGTAAACTGGTGTTGGTTGACCTCCAACTAATACTGTTGCTTTGATTAAACCTAGTTTTGTATCTTTTTCTGCGTCTTGTAATGTTGCTGTGGCTTGACCTTGTAATAATTCTGCATTGATAAAGTCGACAGCATTTGTTGCTACTGCGTTGCCTGAAATAGCCATCATTGAAATATAAGAACTTCCTATAATACTTACAATCAATAATACAGCTAAAACAACTGTAGCTACTTTCCACTTGCTAGTTTTTTTGTGATGAACTGGCTGTGGTGTATTTGTTATTATATTGTCCAAATTAATCCCTCCATGTAATTATAATATAAATGTTTTACTAATGTTCTGTTTTTAAATCTTTTGAAAGGTTAGTCTTCTTTCCTATTTCGTAAAGCATAACAATTGATAGTATAAATAAAGGAATGCTGATTATCTGGCCGTAAGTTAGATTAAAATATCTAATTTGATCTTTTGTGAATTCTAATAAAAATCTTAGTAATGAATATAAGAATATAAATAACCAGAAAATTACTCCTTTCTTTAGTTTTTTTACTTTGTATAATATTATTAGTATTATAAATATGAATAGATTTTTTATAGCTTCATATATTTGAGTTGGATGTCTTTTTCCTTCTACATTGTCAAAATACATTCCCCAAGGTAAGTTGGTTAAAGTTCCATAAAACTCTTGATTAATAAAATTACCAATTCTTCCAAAAGCTAATCCTAAAGCTAATGGTATTACTATAATATCTGCTATTTCATAGAATTTAATATTCTTTTTTTTACAGAAATATATCCCTGCTAGTACTGCACCTAGTAAACCTCCATGAAAAGCCATTCCGCCGTGCCAAAATGCGAATATTTCTAGTGGTTTGGTTATGTAATAATTGTAATTTAGTATAACTGATAGTAATCTTGCGCCTATAATTGAAGCTGGAATTAAATAAACGAAAAAGTCAGTAATTGTTTCTTGTGAAATATTACGCTTTTTTGCTAGACTAATTGAGATAAATAAACCTAAAATAAAACCTAAAGCCATTATAATTCCGTACCATCTTATTTCTAAACCTAAAAATTGGAATGCAATAGGATTTATCATTAAAACTGGAATTTGTTTTTAGTATTTAATAGTTTTGTTAAAAAAATTACTGTGATACTACTCTGTTTGCAGCAGTTGTTACCCCTCTTACTTTTTCTTGGAATATTTTTTGATACAATTTGGTAAATCTTAAATCTCCAACTGATTCGGGGAAAGTGAAGTATTGATTACTTGCATACATTTTTACCAATAAACTACTACTTTCTTCTAATCTAAACAATACACCTATTCTTTCACTTGGAATTTCAATTAAGGTGTCATATCCTTCGCTGTAACTCATTCCATCACTCCTAGAATCAGGATATTCCCTAACTGAATACATCCATTTATCTAAAGGAATAGTTTCTAATTTTTTTAGAATATCATCCAAATTTGATCTTAGTTCACTTGTCACTTTGACCTCTAATATTTTCTCTTATTATTCTTTTCATGTATTTTATTCTCATATCTTCTATATGTGAATATAAACTGGATATACGCCCTTCAATTTCTCTACTGTAAAAAGGATCTACAGGTAGTGTTAGATAGGTTATATCATCTTTCGTTTTTATCATGATTCTTTTACGTTCGTCTACTCTATAATTGATTCTTCCTATTTGAGTTTCATAACCAAAATATTCAGCTTTGTTTGCTTGTTCTAATCTCTTTATTTGTTCCCAATCTTTTCGCGGGACTTGTTTTAATCTTTCTATAATCTCTTCTAGCTTTAATTCGTTTGCCATTATATTTTTGGGTAATGTAATAAGTTATTTAAATCTTACTGAAAAAAAACTTGTCTTTCGAAATGTTTTTATAGTGATAATTTGTTTTTTAGTTAATGATATGTATAATTGCAATGGTTATTTTTGGAATATTGTCTATTTTTTCTGCTAAATATAGGCCTTTGGCCAAAGAATCTTTTGATTGCGTTTTTAGAAGAGTTACGTTTAGAAAATGTCAATCTGATTTAGATAGCAGAATAAAAGGTAAGTTAGTTGGAAAATTGATGACTAAATCTCAGACTAGTGCTAAACTATTACATAAACATTTTGAAACCATATCTTGGATATTTGTTATAATCTTTTTTGTAAGTTTATTTTTTACGGGGCAAGCGATTTATAATTTAGTAGTTTATGATAATTGTAATGGCCCAAATGCAGATCCTGGAACTTGTATATTTACTCCAGATGATGGTAATTCTAGCTTGGTAACTTGTGGTGATCCTGTTTGTGGAAATGGAACTTGTGAGTTATGTGGACAAAATTGTAGTTGTGCTAGTTGTCAATAGAAAGTTTTAAAAGTTTAGAGTTTAGATCTTATTTAAAAGAGGAAAGTTTGATGAAAAAAGGGAATTTATTTTTTATTTGTATGTTATTCATAATTGGAATTGTCTCTGCAGATGATTTAAGTTTATGTGATACATTGGGTACTAATAATAAATTCTATACTCTAACGGATAATTTGAATTCAACTGAAACTTGTATAACGGTTACTGCAAATAATGTTACAATAGATTGTAATAATAAATTTATAAATTTCTCTTCCACTGGAAGTGCTAGTGATTATGGGATTTATTCAACTGGTAATTATACTACTATTCAAAATTGTGTAATTTTTAATGGAAATACTACTTCGACTGTAACATACAGACATGGAATCTATTTTCTTAATAATTATTACGGTCAGATAATCAATACTTCTGCAAATTCTACTGCACCAGCACATGCAGGTTATGGAATTTATTTATTTGGTTCAGATTTTAACAATATTACTAATTCAAATGGTTCTACTTTGCAAAGTTATGGTTTGAGATTAAATGATGCACATAATAATACTATGGTAGACAGTAGATTTTTTTCATCAACATTTATTGGACTAAGATTTGACTCATCTAATGATAATGTTATAACTTCTTGCGATATATCTGCTTATTCTGGGCAAGGATTGTTATTAGCAACTAGCGCTAGAGATAATTTCACAAATAATTATTTTAGTTCGAATTCGAGTACTAGTTATGGTGCAGCAGTCGAAGATTCTCAGTTTTCAAGATTTGTGAATAATACTTTTATTTCAAATGCAAGTCATGCATTCCATTTATCATCCGCACACAATAATACATTAATAAATAATACTGGTATATCTTATGGTAGTGTTATAAAAGCGAGTGCAGGTATTTTTCTTAAATCTTCTCACGATAATACATTAATAGATAATTATGGTCAAAATATAAACAGTTATGCTATAAGACTTAACCAATCAGATAGAAATGTATTGATTAATAATTCTGCACATACAGAAACCTATTATTCATTCTTTATTTACAATTCTAGTTTTAATAATGTAACCGGAAATACTGCTGAAGCTAATGGTACAACTGGGTTACCAGTGGCATTTAGATTTGATTTTTGTACTAATAATACAATTACAAATAATACTGGTAACGGTACTACTGGATATGGAATTTTATCTTCAACTTCTTCAAATAATACTTTTTTGAATAATACTGGTTACTCTAACTCGAGCCCGGGAATAATGTTTGATACTCAATCTAATAGTAATTTAGTTATAAACAATAGTGCAATATCTAATACTAACTGTGGGTTTTATATTGAACTATCTAATTACAATAATTTAACTACAAATTATGCTTATTCTGGTGCAAAATATGACTTTTGTATAATAGAAACATCTGAAAATAATAGTTTTACTAATAATATTGCAAATTCGTATAAATCAAATGGAGAAAGCACCAATTATTTCTTTTCTTTAGAAAATGCGATGATACATAATACTACTAATATTACTATCGGAAATACAAATTTGAGTGTTAATGATGGTGCTATAAACTTGACTGTGCCTGCAAGCAGGGTATACTATTTGTTTAACAATTATAACATAAATGAAACTTTAGATTTATTAAATGATTCAATAACAGTATTAGGAACTACCAGCGATAAAACAATTAATTCTACATTGGTTGATACGATCTACACAGATGTAATTTTTAATGTTAGTTCTTGTAATATAAATTATATAACTAAAGGAGAAACAACAATCACTAGTACTAGTTCGGATTATGGTGGATGTGATAATCTATTTTTGAGATTAAATAACCAAGTAATTGTACCTGGAGTAACTTCATATACTATATACTACATTGTTAGTTCAAGTGGTTCTTCACGTAGAAATGCACAAACTTGCGTTGAAAATTGGAATTGTTCAGATTGGTCTAATTGTAGTTATGAAATTCAAACAAGACAATGCAGTGATTTAAATTCTTGTGACACAGAAGTGAATAAGTCAATAACTTCAAGAACTTGTGATATGCCTGCGGTTCAAAAACCAGTTGTAGAAGAATTACAAGAAATTCAAAAATCT
>PNOQ01000042.1 GCA_013824915.1 Nanoarchaeum sp.
TTGACAAATATGCCTCTCATATTATACAATATTTGAGAACAAATAGGTCTTTTACAATCTGTCTCAGGAGGTAAATCAGAATGAATCAAAATGGTATTGGAAAGAAAAGCAATCCAGGGCCCCCTAATAAAAACCAGATGGAGTATAAACTTGGTTTAGGAGGCGAGAAAATTTCAGATAGAGTTTCTCCAATTTTTACAGGCGTAGCTATGATAAGAGGAGAGTATTTATGTAAGCAAAAACGACAATATATTACAGTACCAGAATTTCAGAAATATGTATATGACTATATTAGCAACATAGCACAGGTGTTTGCTCCCGATGATGTATGGTATCGGACAATTGAATTAACCACAGAAGGGATTAACAGGTTAGAGGGACTAGACTATGCATTAGATGAACGCCAACCTGATTTTGGCCTTAGAGGAATTCGACGAGGACTAAGATATCCAGAAACATTTCTCAAAGAGTTAGGGCTTATTTCAGAGCTCTCTAAAAAATATAGAAATGTTCATTTGTTAATCCCCTTCGTCCATGACATCGGAGAATTACAAGCGATCGAAAGACTACTAAAAAAAGTCGACTATAGAAATAAAGTTGGAATCATGGCAGAGATTCCATCTACAATATTATGTCTAGAAGACTTTTGCGAATGGGGAATTGACAATATTACTGTGGGTATAAATGATCTTACCACCTTTACCTTGGGAACATCTAGAAATTCGGATATCTACAACAAAACACATCCTGCCGTAATAAAGTTGATGAAAAGAGCTGTTGAGATAGGCCGTAAGTATGGAGTAGAAACTGGATTAGCTGGATATTTAAATCAGGAAATTCATGATATTGCTAAAGAAATGCGTTTTAACTTTTTAGCCGTATTCTACCATGAGATCCCTCTATTGTTTGGAGAAAATTTCGCTGATTTGCCAGAAGTTGATACTTTCTGTAAAATAAAAGGGTGGAGATAAAGAAAAGACATACTTTTCATTCCACCCTTCTTATTTAATCAATAATATATGATTGAAGTTAAATTAGATTGGGGAACAGAAGGATTAAACTTTGCAGTAAAGAACAATAATATAGTTGTTGTGGTTGATGTCTTACGATTCAGTTCAGCTGTGGTTACCGCTATTGCAAACGGTTTCGTAATTTATCCAATCTCTAATTTTGAAAAAGGTAAAATATTTGCTGATTCTATCGGCGCTGAAATATCAGGGGAAACGGGAAAATCAAAATTTTCACTCTCTCCTTTAAGTTTTCTAAAAAACCGTGATAACAAGAATAAAAAAGTAGTCTTATACTCTCCTAATGGTGCTGCTTGTTGTGAGCTAGTAAAAAATGGCTGTATTGCTTATATCGGATCATTGCTTAATGCAAAGGTTGTGGGTAAGCAAGCTTTTAAAATAGCGAAAAATAAAAATCTTAATGTTACTATCGTTGCAGCTGGCGAAAAAAGGGCTACAATATCAGGAGAAAAAGTATTATATACGAAAGAAAACTCAAGAAGAGTCTTCGCTGTCGAAGATTACTTAGGCTGTGGGGCAATTATTTCTTATATAAATCTTCCGAAAAGTCCAGAAGCTGAAATATGTGAATCAGCGTTTGTAGGATTAAAAGATAAATTAAAGGAGTTATTATTTAACAGTTTTAGTGGCAGATATCTCATGCAAAACAACAAATCAAAAGATGTCGATTTTGTATCTCAACTTAATTACTATAATGTTATACCAGTAATTTCTAAGGGGAAAATTGATCTTCTAAAATAATAAATCAACTTTCAGAATCTAAAATAAAACAACATAACCCAATTCTTTCGGGCTATTTTGAGACTGTCAGAATACACGTCTCGGTCGGGGCTATTTTCTACGTTTTAACACAAAACGAGACAAATAAGACAGCATAAAAAGCATCCAGACTCTATTAATTCTAATACCCTTTCTTACTTCGAAAAATAAGAATAACTTATTTATGTCTTGCCTTTCGGTAACAATTTTCCATTCTTTAGACTATAAACCTTATTCGCTATTGGTGTAATCCATCTTATATCATGTTCTACTATTATCATTGACACACCTTCTTTATTACTTTCTTTAATTTCCTTAAAAATTTTTTTTACCATCTTTGGGGATAAACTTAGCGAGGGTTCATCAACTAGTAATAATTTTGGTTTTTGAATTAGTCCTCTTGCCATAGATAATATCTGTTGTTCCCCACCACTAAGATTAGAGGCATGATAATTTCGTTTTTCTTTTAACAGGGGGAAAATTTTAAAAATATATTCTATTTTATCTTTGATTAATCGCGTATCTTTTATAGTGAAAATGCCCATTTCAAGATTTTCTTCTACTGTTAATTCTGGAAAAATCTGTCTCCCTTGCAAAACATAACTTATACCCTGAGAAACTAAATTATAAGTTGGAGTTCTCGTGATATCTTTATTATTAAAAATAATTCTACCCGAATAAATTTCACAAAGATTAAAAATGCTTTTAAGTAAAGTTGATTTTCCTGCCCCGTTTAAGCCCGTTAAAATAATAATTTCTCCTTTTTTTACCTCTAAATTAATACCTCTCAATATTTCGAGTTTATTATAGCCAGCCCTTAACTCTTTTATCTCAAGTATAGAATCATTAAAAACTAAGTTTCTATAATGATTTTTTGCCATGGTTTATACTTTATTTCGTCTGAGAGCATTTTCTTTGCGATACGCAACGACCATTCCACCTCTTCTGGTTCAAAATCACATATAATGGAAGATATCAAAGCCCTAGCTCCAATATAAAAGGGAAACCTCTTAAGTTCGTCATTAGAAAGATACTTCTCAAAAGTATTAGTAATTTTCTTTTTTAAATAATCCTCATTATATACAGAACTAATAGTATTAAAGTAATATTGGGCGAAGTCTCGAACAGGATCTGAAAAAATAGCATTCTCCCAATCAATCATTGCCTTAATCCTACCTTTTTTAGAGATTAAAAATCCATGACCAGATAAATCTCCATGGCAAAGATGATAAGCTTTTGGAAAAATGAGGTTTTTTCCATTTAAATAATTTTTTACAGTCTGATAATATTTTTTCCTTCTCTGGAATACCGTTAAAAATTCTTTCATATTTCTACCACAGACATAATAAATATCCTCATGAACAATAAAATCATGAAAGTTCTTAAATCGTCCTTTGTGCCATAATGTTCCGAATTTAGTAAAGGAAAACAATTTATGGACTCTACGTATTGCTTTAATTGAATTACCTAAACAAAGATTTATATCTTTTCCTTTTCTTAATCTATCTATTAAATATTTTTTCAAATCCAACCGGTTAATGTAATGTCTTAATAAAATAAAACCAAGCGAACATTTATCAAAAGCATACTCAGGAATTTTAAACGGCACTTTATCTTCAATAAGTGCCGCTATCTCTTTCTCTGTTTTACATCTTCGAAAAGAAGAATGTTTAGTATACAAAAATAGTTTTAATAAGTATGTTTTATTTTTAAATCCAATTTTGAAAACTTTATTTTTATTATCTACTTTCGAAAGAAGAGATAAACTAACAGGAGATTTTTTAAATCTCCGTTTACAGTAATAATATATTTCTCTCTTAATTTGATTTGTATCCATTCATCCAATTTTTACTATCTTGCTATAGTTCTTACCTTTTATTTAAGATAATTTCCTAATTACTTCAAAGGTATAAACTGTTTATTTTCTACTATATAACTATCGTAATCAACACTTATTCTCTCTCCAAAATCATCGAAAGCAATTATACCAGTAACTCCTTTATAATCCTTTACGTTATATAATTCATTTTTTATGTCTGTAGGATCTGAACCAACCTTATCAATCACGCTGGCAATTAATTTTAAAGTATCATAACCATATAAAGCATATCCCGCTGGGGATTTTCCGTATTTACGCTCATATAACGACTCGACACTCTTATAATTTGCTTCTTTAGGATAATTTGGAAAAACAGTAATCAATCCCTCAGCAGCATAATTAGCAACATCAATTAAAGATTCATCTTTCATAGCGTCAGAACCATAAATAGGTACATTCAAGTTTAATTCTCTGGCTTGCTTAAGTATCAATGCTCCATATTTCGAATCATCAGCTAAAACAAGCACATTTGATTGAGAATATTTTATTTTTGTTATTATGGACCTAAAGTCAGCTTCTCCAACCCCATGCGCTTCAACTGTTATAATTTTTCCTCCTAGTTTCTTAAACTCTTCTTCAAAAACCTCTTTTAAACCAAAACCATAATCATCGTTTTTATAGATGATAGCTGCCTTATCATAATTCTCAGAGATTACCATTTCTGCCAACTTTTTTCCCTGAAATGCATCGCTTGGGTAAATTCTAAAAATATAATCACCTGCTTCTTTTATCTTGTAATTAGAGGCTGTAGGCAGAATAAGTAATACTTTATTACTTTCAGCTATTGGTGCCCCTGCTAAAGCGCAGGAAGAGCAAGCCTCGTCTATTATTATTGATACTTTATCAATATGAATTAATTTCTGAATTGCAGTAACAGCCTTCAGGGATTCACAAGCATGATCTTCATAAATAATTTTAAATCTTCTCCCCTTCATTCCTCCACTATTATTTATTTCTTCCAATGCTAATTCAATCGCATTTCTGACATTTTGTCCATAATCGGCCGCGTCTCCAGTCAAAGGTCCAGTTACTCCAATTAAAATAGGTTTTTTTTCTGTTATTTCTCTTTCCTTATTGGCTTGGTTTTTCCAGAATAAACCGATAATTATAAAAAAAAGAATAATTCCTAAAATGATTTTTATTGTTTTAGACATAAATTGAATTATTTTTAATCTTAAATAATATAATAGATTCAACCTTTTACAGTTTAATTAATTAAGTGTAAAAAGTCAAAAAAAAAGAAAATTCTTAATTAATCTTTAAAAATCTAGAAGAATTCTTTCCGGCTCAGCTCTATTAACAATCCTACCCTCGTTCATTAAAATAATTTCATCTGCTATACCAATTATAACATCTGGATCATGTTCAATAAATAGAATAGTTTCGCCTTGTTTTTTAAGTTTAAATAAAATCTCCTTTATGCTATTCTTTATTACTGGATTAACTCCCATAAAAGGCTCGTCTAACAATAAAATATCGTGGGGATCAAAGATTGTTCTTATTAATTCCACCAATCTTTTTTGGCCATAGCTTAAATCCCTTACTAATTTATTTTCACAATTATCTATTCTTAGTAATTTTAGATTTGTCTTAATCGTTTTTAAATTTTCTCTATCATCTTTATTAAAACTAAACAAATTTTTCCAGAATTTTGTATCTTCGTTATTAAAAGCGAGAAGTATATTTTCACTCACGGTTAAATTATTAAGAAGTCTAGGTTGTTGAAATAAAAGAGAAACTCCTAAATTAGATACTTTTTCTGGTGGCAAATTTGTTATATCTCTTTTTTTAAAAAGGATTTTACCCTCATCGGTTTTTATGATTCCTAAAATAAGATTGAAAAGAGTGGACTTACCTGCTCCGTTAGGACCAACTAAAGCGGTTATCGTTCCCTCTCTAATTTTAAAACTGCAACCATCTACGGCTTTCACTTTTCCAAAATATTTTTTTACGTTTTTAACTTCAAGTAATTTATTACCACTCAACTCTTCCATATAATCCTTTAGGTTTATAAAATAAAATTAATATAGCGAGTAAGGCATAAATAATCTGTCTCACGGGGCCAATTATTGAAGGATTAAAAATAAGATACCTTAAAGGCTCTATTAATAGAATTAGAATTATTGTTGACATAACTGTACCTTCCAATGAAGCTAAACCTCCCACTATAACGATTGCCAGTATTGGAATTACTTGAGAAATACCAAAAGAAGAAGGGTCAATGAAATTAATGTAATAAGCATAAAGGCTCCCTGCAATTCCAGCGAAAAATGCGGAGGTCGCTAAAACATATGATTTCACCCTAAAAGTATCTTTACCTAAAACTTTCATCGCCAACTCATCATCTCTAATTCCTTCTAAAACTCTCCCAAACGGTGAAGAAGTAATCTTTTTAATAATTAAATATGAAAATAAACTAATACTAATAGTCAAAACCAAAAAGTTAAAATTTTGCGAAAAATCAATACCAAATATAATTGGTCTAGGAATACCAGGTAATCCTAGAGGGCCTCTTGTTAAGGAAACCCAATTTAAAGCAATTGAATAAATAAGAAGTAAGAAACTCAAACTAGCAATAGCGAAATAATCTCCTTTAAGTTTGTGTATTAAAAAATTAAGTAGAAAACCAGATATCATTGACAAAACAGCAGAGACTAAAAAACAAAGTAGAAAAGAATAGTTATCTAATGAAAGTAAAGCTGTTGCATATGCACCAATGCAAAAAAAAGCAATATGACCTATATTGAAAAGTCCTGTGAAGCCAACACTTAATTGAAGTGAAATAGTAAGAATTATATAGATTCCAATAATTATTACTAAATGAATAATATACGATTCGATCATTTTATATTTTTTAATTATTATTAAATTTTCGATATCTTAATATAAGAAAAAGAAATAAGATCATAAAAGTAATTCCATCTTTATAACTGGAAGGTAAAAACATAATTCCCAAGTTCTCGATTAAACCAATTAAGAAAGATGAAATCACCGCTCTGGGCACATTTCCAATACCTCCCACTATTGATGCTGTGAAGCCTTTTATCATTAAATTAGTGCCTATCATTGGTCTTATGTTTTGTTCCAGACAAATAAATATCGCAGCTAATCCAGCAAGAGCTGATCCAATAATAAAAGAGAAATTATAAATTTTCTCTGAAGAAATGCCAACAGTCTCAGCAACCTCTTTATTGCTAGCAACAGCTCTCATCGCCTTTCCCATTTTTGTCCTATACATAAAATAAAAGAGGGAAAGAAATAAAAGAAAGGAGATTATAATAATGAAAATCTGTAATGGCGTTATAATCGCTCCAAAGAATTCTAACCCTTTGTTTACTTTAAAATATCCTAATGTTTTAAAGTCAGCTCCAAACAATAAAAGGACGAGAGATTCAAAAAGAATTAAGAGATTAAAACTTACAACAAACAAAATAGTTGAGTTTGCTTTTTTTTCTCGAAATTTTCTATAAACAGCAAAATTTAAAAATAAACCTATAAGAGAAACTAGGACGATAGTTAAAATTATAGAAAACCAAAAGTTTAACCCGAGTATTGAAAAGAACAAGTACAAAAGATAAACCCCTAAAGTAATTAAAGCTCCGTGGGCAAAGTTAGGAAATTTAACTACAGAATAAATTAGAGAAAATCCCGAAGCAACTAAAGCATAAATTGATCCTATAATTAAGCTGTTGATTAAAAATTGAAATATCATTTAAATTTTTATTAAAAACTTAAAAATATTAGTTTGAAAAAAAGGTGTTTGAAAAAAAGGTGTCAACTCTGATTTTCCCTGACACTATTTTCCTTAAAAAATCAGACCTGACACTATTTTTCCGAGTTTTTTATTCTATGAATCAGCTAGCCTCTTCTGGGTTTTCTTTTTAATTTTCCGGTTTCAATTAAAAAATTAAGCAGATTTTTCATATTCTAAGCTGAAACATTTCTTAATAAAAGTATACCAATTTCCCCGAAAACAGCAAACCCCGTTAGAAAATTCCGCCTTTTCTAACCGGCGCAAACAAAAAGCCCCGCGGCCAAGCTGCGGGGCAAATATTTATTGATTATTCGTCAATAGCTTAAATTTACGTTTCATTCTTTTATTTGCGGTTATTTGCAGTTTTTTTGCAGTATTTTAAAGCAAATTTGATTTTTCATCTAATGCCGACAATGCTTTAGATAATAAGGCAGGGACATTGATGGCTTTTGGAGCTTTTTCTATAAAGCTCAATATTCCTTATCAATTTCACGCTTTGGTTTTAAGAAAGTTACTCAAAGAGAAATCGGAACCAATTCAG
>PNOQ01000010.1 GCA_013824915.1 Nanoarchaeum sp.
GGGCATAATATAAAAACTGCAGAAAAAATGCTTAAGAAACCAATAAAAATTTTTGAATGGGCTGAGGATTGTGAACAATTTATTAAGAACATGATACCTTCTGCTCAAAGAATCAATATAAACGGAGAAAAAGCAACAATAACAATTGAGACTGAAAGTAGAGGATATGTTATTGGTAAGAAAGGTTGCAACATAAAAGTTATAAGAGAATTTTTAAGCCGAAACAGCAATATTAAAGATTTGAAAATTCTATAACTTAAAAATAAACGGCTTAATAAAACTATAAATCAAAATAATTAAAATTAAATACGTTATTGCTCTTACAATTTGTTTTGATTTTTTCTTTGCAAACCTATCTGTTATTGCCTGAACTATTAAACCACCGTCTAATGGATATATTGGTAAAATATTAACTACTCCAACTGCCAAGGAAAACAAAGAAATTATTGTTAAAAGCGGGATTAAAATGCCTAAGAAGAATTCTGGATTAACCTTAATTATTGGTGTGTAAACTATTCCCATATAAGTAGAGTTTGTTTTTTCATTAAAACCTAACTTTACATTATAATTGTTTCCATCAGACTTTATTATTATAGTTTCATTTGGTTTTACACTTCCTAACTCATCATAAAGATAAGATGAACCAACTAAATATTCTGTATAAGTAGGCATTATCTTTTTTCCATTTACTTCTGTTAATAACATCCCAGCCTTTAAACCAGCTAAGTCTGCTGGAGCTCCTTGTGTAATATTTAAGAGCTTAATTCCTGGAGAAACAGATAAAGGCCAAATTAAATATAAGGTTAAATAAAAAATTAGAAAAGAAACTAAGAAATTTGCAAAAGAGCCCATTGAAAAAATTCTAAGTTTAGTTAACATTTTTGCTTTCTTTACTTCTTTTTCATCAGGCTCAACAAAAGCACCTGGAAATATTGCTAGTAAAAGCAAACCAACAGATTTTAGTTTTATTTTTTCTGCTCTTGCCATTATTCCATGAAAAAGTTCATGGGGTACAAGTATTGAAAATATGGTTATTACCCAAAACCAAAAGGGTATTAAGATATAACCTGGTCCAGAAGAACCTGTTGCTGCTAGTGTTGGTAAAACAAATTGTACAGCTGGTTGAATTGTAAACAAAATGTAAACTCCTTGAATCATGTAAAAAAGGCAAATTATTATCGCTATTGTACCAATGATTTTCCAAAAAATAGGAGATTTTCTTGCTATCTTATCTATAATATCTCTAAATCTTTTTGTTCTTTTAATCACTAAAATGTATTTGATTTCTATATTTTTTCTATCTCTGTAGATTAATACAGCCAAAATAGCAAAAAATAACACTACAGACAAAGTATAATAATCAATCATAACTCTTTTTTATGTTAACATATATAAATATTTTATAAAACTAAGTGGTTTTATGGTAGAAGAAATTCAGCTAAAAGAATTGGAAGAAATAAGAAAAATGGGCTTCGAGCCTTATGCCTACAAGTTTCATAGAACTCATGATATAAATGAAATAATAGAAAAATACTCAAAAGTTAAACCTGGAGAAAAAATAGAAAACATTAAGATTTCTGTAGCTGGAAGGATAAGATCTGTAAGAAGACATGGCAAGCTTAGCTTTGCTCATATAGAAGACTTTACTGGAAGAATTCAAGTTTATGTTGGAGCAGAGAATGTTGATAAAAAGGAATATGATTTATTCCAAAAATTAAACATTGGAGATTTTATAGGTGTAGAAGGTGGAATTATAAAGACTATTAAAGGAGAACTTAGCATACTTGTTAAAAAGCTTACTCTTTTAACAAAAGCCCTAAGACCTTTGCCTTCTCAGTGGTATGGCTTGAAAGACGTAGAAATAAGATACAGACAAAGATATCTAGACTTAATAATGAATCAGGAGACAAGAAAAATATTTGTTTTAAGAGCAAGAATTATTTCTGCTATTAGAGAATTTTTGGATTCTAAAGGTTTTGTAGAAGTTGAAACTCCTGTTCTACAACCAATATACGGCGGCGCAGCAGCCAAGCCATTTAAAACAATACTAAATGAACTGAAAATGGAAGTTTATCTTAGAACTTCTGATGAACTATATCTGAAAAGACTAATAGTTGGTGGGTTTGACGCTGTTTATGAAATATCAAAAGATTTTAGAAATGAATCAATAGACATTAAACATAATCCAGAGTTTACTATGCTAGAATTATATAAGTCTTATCTTGATTACAACGGCGTAATGGACCTCTTTGAAGAGATGATAAGTTTTGTTGCAAAAAAGGTTTTAGGAACAACTAAGATAGAATATCAAGGCCATAAAATAGACTTAGCCAAGTGGAGAAGACTTACAGTTATTGATGCTATTAAGGAATACCTTAATGCTGATGTTGGTAAAATGGATTTAAAAGAATTAAGAAAAGTTGCAGAAAAAAATAAAATAGAAATTTCAGATGATATGACAAAAGGAGAAATAATAAATGCTTTGTTTGAAAGCTTTAATAAGAAAATAATTGAACCTACTTTAATAACAGATTATCCTAAAGAAACTACACCATTATGTAAATTAAAAAGAGGTAATCCAGAACTTGTAGAAAGATTTGAACCATTTGCTTGCAGTTTAGAAATGGGCAATGCATACTCTGAATTAAATGACCCAATGCTGCAGAAAAAATTGTTAGAAGAGCAAGTTAAATTAAGAAAAAAAGTTAATCAGCCTTGGACAGAAGCTTTAGATGAAGATTTTATTAAAGCTTTGGAATATGGCATGCCGCCTTTAGGCGGGTTAGGGGTTGGAATTGATAGACTTGTTATGCTTTTTACAAATTCTACTTCTATAAGAGATGTAATTTTCTTTCCTTTCATGAAGCCTGAATAATCACTTACCAAACTTTCGTTTTTGATCCCAGAACCAATTTAAAATTTTTTCAAACTCTTTTCTCGAGAAATCTGGCCATAAAGTATTAGAAAAGTATATTTCAGCATAAGCTGCTTGATATAAAAGAAAATTGCTTAATCTGTATTGACCACCAGTACGAATTATTAAATCTACAGGCTTATTTATCATCAAATAATTAATAAAACTATCTCTTAAAGGTGGTATTGATTTTACTCCAAATTTAACAATTTTTTTAATAGCATTTAATATTTCATTTTGGCCTCCGTATGCAATTAAAATGTTAAGAACGCTTCTTGTATAACTTTCAGTGGCTTTCATTACAGATTTTGCAACATGTTTAACATCCGATCTCCATAAATCTTCCTCACCCATAACATTTATCTTAACTTTATTATTCTTAATTTTTTTAGAATTTTGTAATTTTTTTAATTCTCTTTTATAAATATCCCAAAGCTTGCTTAATTCCTTTTTACTTCTATTTAAATTTTCAGTTGATAAGCCATATATGCTAACTGTTTTTATTTCAGGATGTTCTAGAACCCAATCTAGAAATTCTTCCATTCTTTTAGCTCCAACATAATGGCCATACCACTCTGGTTTTTTTCTTTTTTTAGCCCATCTACGATTTATGGTACAATATGAAATTTCATATTATATTCCCATCTGGAATCAGGGCCACATGAATTTCTCTCTTGTTTAAAGGAACATCATCGGTCATGCTAATCAAATAGAGTTTTGAATTTAAATTTCTTTGTGATTAAGGAGATTAAGAAAAGGACAACGTACGGTTTTCTTCTTTCATCATCTTTCCCTTTAATTAAGGCTCACATTTTCTAAAACTTCTAAAACCATATCTCTAGTAATTTTTTTAACTCCTTCTCTTTTGAAAATTCTTTCTATTTGTTTCACTGCCTTTTTAGCAACTGTATAGTTGAATTCTCCACTTTTATTCTCTTTCAATATATACTCTTTCGCAGGTAATTCAGATAAAACATCTCTTGGATTTTCATACTTATCTCTGTGTTCTGTTATTTTATCGCCTTCTATCGTTAAATTTGGTATCCATCCTTCAAATGGATTGGAAAAATATAATGTTATATCTGCTTCTTTAGCTCTTTCTTGAGCTGCTAATAAATATGCTGTAAAAGCATTTCTCACTTGTCTCCTATATTCATTTATTCTTTCTATATTTTTTTCATGTTTTTTCATTTTTCCAAATACTACAGAAGCCATTTTACCACTATTTTCAAATAGAACACTAATCTTTAAATGCCTATTGTCGCCCTCGAATCAGCGGTATTGAACATCAGATGTGCGGAGGGCAGGATTTGAACCTGCGAAGGGACTAACCCACAGGCTCCTTTGGCCAGAACCTCTAAGCGATTTTAGCAGTGCTTATGGACCATAAATCAGCTTGCCTTCTATGTGAATGTCTAACGTCTCTAGTATTCTTTCCACATATGCAAACTAGATTATTTCTTTTCAAATCTAACAAGTGCTGTTTTAGCGTAGAGTAACCTATGTCAACTTTATACATCAATTCTCTTCTTGTCATTGGACCGTCTCTAGACAAAGTACATAAAATTTTATTTTTAGTTAAACCGTGCTTTGTTTTTGTAATTTTTCCTTGATGCTTAACTAAATGTCTAAAAGCAACATCTTTGTCTTTGTTTGGCAAAGGTTTTATAGAATCGTAGATTTCTTTAATTTTATCTGCTTTGAAACTAAATCCCCATTCATCAAACCTATGTTCGCCATCTACGAATCTTCTGAATTTGTTAACCCAATTCCATCTATTTGCTATAGTCCATAGGTTTTTAGCTTCACTTTTCGATACCAGGTTTATCTTTATTCCTGCTAATCCTATGTCAGCCTCGTCCATTATGGCCTGTCCAATTATAGCTAAAGCAATCTCCTTGTTCTTCATTGCTTTTTTCATTAATTGTCTCATGCTATCACTTGAGTATTCTTCAAGCCTGCGGAATTGACCAGACTATCCGACCTCCGCAATTATTAAATTATGCTTTGAATTTAAACTTCCTACTTCTTTCATAAATCTTTTTATATCTAATTTTTTAAACATTCTTACTGAATAGATGTCATTATTTTTAAAATAATAAAATTTAACATTAAATCTTTGTTTTTTAAGTATTTTAAATATTTGATTAGATAATGTTTTGGATATTGTGTCTAAAGATAGGTATGCTTGATTTGAATTCTTTTTAACAGATATACACCCATCGCAAGAAAAGAAGCCTTTAATTACATATTTTGATAATTTCCAATCTAAAAATTTGCTGGGAATATGGGCAGTATCTGCATATTTTTTAACTGGAAAAATTTTATGTATTAATCTCCATAGCTTATATGACTGAACAACAAAATAGATTTTATCTTTAGGATGTATTCTTGCTTTAAATCCTAATTTTTCTATAAGATTTTTAACATTAACTGCAAATTCATAATCTAAGCCTGCATTTAGCACCCATTTTCTGTCTATCCAACTTTTATTTTTAAAATTTATTTTCCATGTACTAACATAACCATCTCCAAGGTGTAAGCCAACAAGAGTCGCAATATCAAATTCATTCATATTTTCAAACCTTATGCAATTATTATAGACCTGACTTGGCAACCTCCGCATATAGAAAAATATTTTTTAGAAGAATATAAAACTTGATTTTAAATTGTTTTCAAGTGCTCTGGGTTTGCTATAATTGTCTTTAATTTATTACCATCTTTTATTTCAACT
>PNOQ01000056.1 GCA_013824915.1 Nanoarchaeum sp.
TTTTTTTGTGTCAAAAATTTATTTATCATTTCTCCTACCCCCCCCCGCGCATTTTTCAAACCTTTGTATGTTGCACCATAATTTTTCTTAACCCATTTATAAAACTGCTGTTCGGTTTTAAAACCTAATTTATAACCGACTTCATAACCATAATGTTTGTATTCAGCATTTATAAGTTTGTTAAATTTTTCATTGCGGCAATCTTCGTTGTTTTTCTAAAAATATAGGACAAATATACTGGATTTACCTTTAGTTGATCGGCAAATATTTTTATACAAAAATCATTATTAAAATTATTCTTGATATAATCAATTAATAATTCAACTAATAACTCTCGTTTAATGTTCATATTGCCTCCTTTCAAACAAATTGCTCAAGTTGACCGCCTTAATGATATTAAGCGAAAAAACTGTTAAAAATATCATCTTTTGGGTAGTAACCCACGACTTAATCCGCCGATGGCAGAGTGGGTTATTGAGAAAATAGTTTATTTTAACAAAAACCTCATATCGAATTATTATTTTGACTAAAATTCTATTTACCACTCATAATAATTCTTTCCTTTGTCAAAAACCGAGATCCAATCACCACAATAACAGTTAGAATACATAGAAAAGCAAAGTAAATAAATATAATCGCCCAATTCATAGTCATTCTATCAGCTTTTGCAGATGTAATTGCCATATATCCTATTCCTATTAATAGAAAAATCACATTACTTATTGTTGATCCCGATGATAACAGATTTATAAGCCCTATTAAACAAGCAAGAATTAAAGAAAGGGGAGGAAAAATTGCAAAGAAAAAGAATAAAGACGGTGCATCAGGATAAACGATTGAACCACTAGGGTTAAGAAAATAATTCAAAGTAATAAAACAAAAAAATACGCCGAAATAAGAAAAGCTCACACCAATAAGAAAAATAAAAAAACTTTTCCCAAACCATATCATTTTAGGAGTAAGTGGAGTAACAAGAAGAGATTCCAACGTTTTGCTTACTTTTTCCTTATAGAAAAGTGACACCGAAAACATAAAACAAATAATAAAGAAAAAAGAAAAAGCTTGGTGGGTGAATAGAAGATTAGAAATATGAGAAAGTAATTTTTCAACCTCTATATTTTGAATGCTTTTTGTTATAATTATGGTGTTAAATACCCATACCAATAATATAAAAGCCATTATTACAAAAGTAACTACCTTCTTTCTTTGTTCTTTAAATTCTTTCACTACAATAATAGTAGAAAACATCCATGCAAGTTTGCTCATTTCATACTTTCATCAGTTTAAAAAATACATCCTCTAAAGTCAGAACTCCATTATTAATAATCTTCACAAAAATCCCCTGTTCAGCCATAAGGGAACATAGTTCTGAATTTGACATAGGATCTGTTAATAATAATTCGATTTTACATGCATAAGGGTATTGTGTTGCCTGCCCTAAATTGATTAAACAAGAATTAGCTTTTTCCATATCCCCTAAAGTTTTGAATACTACTTCCCTTTTTAAATTATCCAATTTTGAATAAAAGTATTCTAATGTATTTTCACCAATAAAATTGCCGTCTTTTATGAAAGCAACCCTGGTGCATATCTGCTGAACCTCATATAAATTATGAGAATTTAAAAATATAGTTTTGCCATCACGGGCTAAATTTTGAATTAGCTCTCTGATTTCTTTTTGAAAAATTGGGTCCAAACCAGAAGTTGGCTCGTCCAGAAATAACAATTCTGGATCGTGGAGTAAAAGCCGACCTATCGCAAGTTTTTTTTTCATTCCTAAGGAAAGTCTACCTGATATTTCATGCATTCGTTGTAGTAATCCAACAAAATCTAATATTTTTGGAATTCTTTTAATGGAATCCTCGATTCGATAAATTTTAGCATATAAATTTAAATTATCATAAACACTGAGGTCCTCATAGATGCCTGGATTTTCTAAAAGAGCAGCTATTCTTTTCCGAAATGCAAATTCATCATTTATTGGATTATATCCTAAAACATTAATAATGCCAGATGTTGGACTTAAAAGACCAAGTAAAACTTTTATAGTTGTAGTTTTACCTGCCCCATTAGGGCCTAAAAGACCAAATATTTCTCCTCTATATACATTAAAGTTTACATCGCGTAATGCAGTGAAACTTCCAAATTTTCTATGCAAATTTTCAACTTTAATTACTAATTCCATGAAAATACCGGACGTTGTGGATCAAATTTATATTTTTGAAACCTGGCAAGCCAATATGCAATTTGAAAAGTATGTGCCCATACACAAAGTCTGCCTTCTCTTTCTATAGCTTTTAATGGTTTTACAATACATTGACGACAATATTCTTGATATTTGCATCCACTACATAAAACTGGAGATGGTAATTTTATATTTCGGAAGTATTTTAAAATCGGATTTTTAAAAATTTGCTCTAAGGATTCCTTCCTTAAATTACCAATAGAATCGTCTTCAGGTAGAAAAAGACAAGGCCTCACTTTCCCAGATGGTGACAATACAATATTTTTAAAACCAAACCCACAATTTTCTATTTTGTCAATCATTCCCTGATAAGCCTCAGGTAACACCGTTATAAATCCTTTGTATTCTTCAAACATTCTGGCTTCTAGTTTACCAATTTCTTCAGCTTTTGAAGGATCCCAACTCCAAGCTAATTTATCCCCTCGCCCAAACGGTGCTATTGGCGACCATGAGAAATATTTTACACCGAGATATTTTGCCAATTTAATAGTATTTTCTAAATCAAATATGTTATCAGGTGTAACACTCATTGCAATCCTCATTAATAAACCCGATTTAACCAAGTATTTAATCTCGTTTATTACTTTTTCAAAAGAACCACTACTCCTCATTTTATCATGAATTTTTGAGCATGAACCATCAAGACTAATGTTCATTATCATTTTGTCTTTATACTGGCTTAATTTTACAGCTTCTTTTTTCTTTATAAGTGTTCCATTTGTTAACAAAGCGAATTTATCGAAATTCTGATTACAATATTCTAAAATATCCCAGATGCCATTATAAAGAAATGGTTCCCCGCCTGTAAGTTCTACACCCCTTAAACCGTATTTTTTCCATTCATTTAATAAAGCAATCAACTCAAGTGATGTATAATTTATTTCACTTTTAGAAAAATCATTATAGCAATGCTCACATTTTAGATTGCATAATGATGTCAGTTCCACTGAAATATGATAAGGAACATAATAGTCTAAACTTCCAGTTATTTTATTCTTACGGCTTTCGCATTTTTCTTTCGACAATACGATATTCTGTTTTTTTTCCGTCTCAATAAAAAATGATGCTATCGGCTCTGCTATTTCTGTAACACTCCCTTTTCCATAAACTTTCTCGATGATATCCTTGATAGTTAATTTACCATTACTAAAAGATAAAAGTTTAGCAGCTTCAATATTGATTAACTCCATTCCTTGCCGAAAATATGAGTGTTGATAACCGTTACTCCTATTTTTATAAAACACCGGACATTCTGTTGGAGTTAAATGAATAGAAACATCCGTACTCAAAATTGGATAATGTCCAAATAAATCATTTATTTTAATTGATCTTTCTTTTGCAACATTCATACTAAACGCTCCATTTTTTTATATCTAAGGCTTATGATACAATTACCTTCATAAGCCTTAGATGAATTTTAAATGCCTACTAATATATGAGTTAGACAGCACTTACATCCAATATGGATGCAATAAGAAGTGCCAAATCAACTGCTACAACAGTTGCGGTAAGTATAGGTGTAAGTCCACAAGCAGCACAAGCACCACAAGCACCACAAGCACCACATCCAGCACATGGACCCACCACTTTTTGTGTTAAATAAGTCGGCATTTCCATAGTAATCACCTCCTTTCAATTATATTTAATTTGTAAATAATTGGGAACGTTTCCCAACTCTGATTAACAAAATAAATGGAGCCATCTTTTATTAAAAAGCTTCCGGTCGCTTTTATATCGCACGTTGTCTTGGTTATGAATTTACCTTCCCTATCAAATATATCAAAAGCTAACCCATCATCAGGGGACCCTTCTGGTGTTACTACCCACAATCTATCATTATCGTCGGTGAACATGCTGTAGATAATCGGATTATTTTCTGAGAATTTAATTTTAATATCCATCATAGCTCCAGAAATCATTTTAATTTCCTCCGTTTCGTTTTGCAATTTTTTTAAATCCTTTTCTGTTCTTTTGATTGGTTTGAAATGTTTATGAATAACTTTGGTAAGGTTTCCTCTCTGGTTAAAAATTTTTATTTCGTATTGATAATTATTTTCTGCGATAAATATTCGTCCTTCTGAATCATTACACCATAAAAAATTATTTCCCTCTTCTTCAGTAATTTCTTTCTTTCCAGGTTTAACTTCCTTATGCATAGAAAATATATCTGTAATATTTTTTCCATGGAGATCAATAATACTTAAACCATATTTCATAAATAATTTATCTTTGTTATTTCCAACGGAAGAATTTGGGTAAAGAATGTCGTTTTCATCTATTAAGTTGAAATCACTTATTAAACTCTCGGCAGTATTAATATTATTTACATAATTTCCATTGGAATCAAAAATAGTAAGATTCTTAGTCATCGACTCACCAACAATAAGAACATTATTTTTAGTTAATGCCATACCGATGGGATTTTTTAATTCCCCGGGACCATTTCCCGGCCTGCTAATTGTCTTTACATACTTTCCATCGCGGGAGTAAGTCCTGACATTACAAGTAATAAAATCTAACACATAAATTTTGCCTTCTTTATCAACATCTATCGCTAATATTTTTCCAAAAATATATTTATCATCTCCTTCGTCTAAACCAATCTCTAAAGCTTTGATAAACTTAACTTTGTGATCTGGCTTCATTCCAATGTTGGAATTATAGACATGGGATACACCATCTATAATTTTTTTTTCACCTTTCCATTTGTCCTGAGGTAATATGTTTGAATAAATGACAATTGATAAAAATATTGTAACCGGTACATAAAGAAAATTTTTTTTATTCATTTAATACTCCTAAATATCTGTAAAGTAATACCGTTGGTATGCACTGTCTTACATTTGATGGCCGTCCAATGATTTAAA
>PNOQ01000027.1 GCA_013824915.1 Nanoarchaeum sp.
TGTCAATATACTCCTTTGACTGGTTGTTTTGATAGCGATATTGATGGATATGATAATTGTAATCCTCCTGAAGGAGATATTTCTTTTGCTGATTGTGACGATAGTAATGCGACTGTCTGGAGAGATGTTCTATTGTATGTTGACTTAGACCATGATAATTGGGGCAATAGTTCAATTTCTTCCTCTTTTTGCATAGGTAGTTATGTACCTTCTGGTTGGGCAAATGATATCCAAGATTGTAATGATAATAATATAAATATTAATCCTTCTGCGGTTGAAATATGTGGGGATAGGATAGATCAAGATTGTGTTGATAGTGATTTACTATGTGTGACTTGTGTAGATTCTATAATACCTTATACGGGTTGTAATTGTGGGGTTCCTCCTCGTCCATATTATACAGGTTATTGTTGTATATCTGGTTGGTCTGAGAAACCTTGTGAAGATGGAGATATATTACAACCTTCACCAAAACGTGTAAGTTTCTGGGAATTAGTATTGAAAAGATTCTTTTTATTTTAGAAAATTATTTAAACTAAACTAGTAAGATATTGTTATGAATAAAAGAGCGATAAGTCCTTTGATAGCAACTGTTTTATTAGTTGGTTTTGTATTTGTTTTAGCTTTGGTTTTAATGACTTTTTATAAAGAAACTGTGGAAACTAATACTGATGAGACTGATAAAAAAATTGATGTTGTTAATCTTTGTTTATATGGGACAGATTTTGAATTTGATACTCCTTGTAAATATGTTGATGATTTGAGTGTAAAAATCAAGAATAATAAAAATGGAAATATTTCTGCATTTAATTTTCAAGTTATAAACCATGATGGAAGTAGTTCTTCAATTAGAATAAATAAAAGTATGGCTGGAGTTTCTTCAACCAGATTTAATTTTAATTTTAGTGGTGATGTTAGTGATGTTAATAAAATATTAATAACTCCTATAATAATTACTGAACAAGGTTATGGTGAGTGCACTGTTAAAGAATTAATAATTACTAGTGAAATAGGTTTGTGTTGTTTTGATATGGACTCCGATGGGTTTGATGTTTGTACGCCTAGTGAAGGAGGAGATAATCTTCAACTGGACTGTGATGATAGTAATGATGAAACTTATCCTGATGCACTAAGTCCGTTTACTCCTGGTGTTCCTTGTGATTATGATCATGATTGTGATGGAAGTTTTGGCATTAATGAATCTATATATTGTTATCTTGATTGTCCTGAGAGAATTAATGATGGTAGGCCTTGTTGGTGTAGCCCATTTGGCCATCAAGATACGGAAAATTCATACTTTTTCGGGTTGCCTATAATTCCGAATATTTACAAATATTGTTGTGATAATACCCCCTCAGAAAATGCATGTAATTATGTGCCTCCTGAATACGAGGAAGGTGGTGGGGAAAGTGAAGGTGAACTTCCACAATAGGAATAATTTTTAAATAGTAGTTCTTTTTTATTTTCATGAATTATGATGAGTTTAAGCCCAAGTTTGTTGAAAGATATGAAAAATTAACAGATATAAATACATTTAGAGAGTGTTCTATTAATCGACAAAAAAAATCTATTAGGGTTAATACTTTAAAAGTTTCTGTAAATGAATTAAAAGAAAGATTAGAAACTTTGAAATTAAAACAAATTCCTTGGTGTAAAGAAGGTTTTTGGGTTGAAAGTGAGAGAACAGATTTAGGTAATTTAGAAGAACATGGACTAGGTTATTATTATGTTCAAGAAGCTTCTTCTATGGTTCCGGTTGAAATTTTGAATCCTAAACCTGGAGATTTTATTTTAGATATGGCTGCTGCGCCAGGCTCTAAAACTACCCAACTTGCAGCTAAAATGAAAAATAAAGGATATATTATTGCAAATGATCCTGATTATTTAAGATTAAAACCATTAACTATGAATATTCAAAGATGTGGAATAATTAATGTTTTGATGACAATAATGGATGGTAAAAGATTTCATGGGTTTAGTTTTGATAAAATATTATTAGATGCGCCTTGTTCTGGTACTGGAACAATAAGTAAATCACCTAGAACAATTATGGAATGGAATCCTTATTCTATAAAGAGATTAGCTGGAATGCAAAAACAGTTGATTAATGTTGCTTTTAGTAATTTAAAAGAAGGTGGGGAAATGACATATTCTACTTGTACTTTAGAACCTGAAGAGGATGAAGGTATTATTTCTTATTTATTAGAAAATAATGAAAACGCTAAACTTGAAAAAATTGATTTGGATATTAAGTCTAGTCCAGCTGTGATGGAATTTAATGGCGAAAAATATAATGAAGAAGTTAAAAAATGTTTAAGAATTTGGCCACAAGATAATAAAACGGATGGATTTTTTGTTGCTAAGATTAGAAAGTTATAATTCTTTTTGCATTTTTATTGCGTCGTTATAAGTGTCTGGAGCTTCGCAAATTATTGTACAATTTATTTTGTTTTTTTGTAATTCAGATAATAACTCTTTGAACTCTTTCATATCAATAGGAATATGATTTTTTTCTCCTTTTGGTCCGTAGTTAATACCGGAGAAATGACAGTGAACATGTTCGAAAGATTTTATTTTTTGTATAATTTCTTTTAAATTGTAATTTTCTTGATCTCTCGCTTTCAAATGTGCGAAGTCAATGCAAAATGAACATTTAGTTTCTTGTACTAATCTTAATATTTCATCTAACGAACCAAATACATTTATTTTTCCAGTTGTTTCTGGTGATAACTTAACATCCCATTTATTTTCTTTTATTATTTTTTGTAATTCTATTATTTGTTCTTTTATGAATTGATAAGTTTCTTCTTTATTTTCCTTACCATAAAACCCTGCATGAAAAACAATTTGTTTTGCGCCAATATAATGGCCAATTTCACAAGAGTCAAGAATTCTTTTTTTGCTCATCCCTAATTTATTATTTTCTTTTGTGTTTAAGTTAATATAATATGGTGCGTGAATTGAAAGTGAAATATTTAATTTTTTTGCAAGTTCTTTTATTGTTATTGCTTGTTCTTTTTTTATGTAACTGCCATATGTGAATGCAATTTCTGCTGCGGTGATATTATTTTTGTTTAAAAATTCTAAATTAGTTTGTATTTCTTTTATTCCACCAATTCCTGCAGGTCCAATTGATATCATATTAAGTAAAAATTAAGATTTATTAATAAATGTTTTTAAAATTAATTAGTTAAGTTTATAAATATCTAAAATTACCTTTTTTGTTAGATGAAAAGAGGTATTTTTTTACTGGTTTTTGTATTAGTACTAACTAGTTTTTCTGTTAGTGCTGCGATAATTGCAGACCATAATGCAGTTGTTGCTTTTAATAATGAAGACATTCCTGTGTATTGGATTAATCAAATAAAATCTCAACAATTTACTATTCAATATCCTGGAAGAAGTCATGCACAGCAATTAGTTGGTGATTTCGATGATGCTGTAACGCCCGCTACTATTGGTGGATTAGAAATGGTAGAAGATCTTTACCCAGATTATCAAGTTGATATTCAATGTAACCCAAATAATTTACCTTCTGGCGATGCTTTGAAAATAGTTAAAGGGCAATATTTAAGTGGTTCTTGGCGAGCTGCACTTGATCAAGTGGAATGTAGACATGATGATGATGATTATTGGTCAACTTCTACAGGAAGAGGATATACTACTTCAAGTGCTAGTAGAATTGTTACAGATCTTGGAAGACCTTTCGATGGAAGTGTTTTTGGATGGTCTTTCCATATTATAAGGACCGATAGTGTACATAACGAAGCAGATAGCCTTATAACTTTTAATGATGAAAGAAGAGATGCTTATTTTAATGCATTAGATGCATTTGGTATTGCTTCGCCAAATACAGAATATATATATGCTACTGCTCCAACTGATCACGATACTACTCCTGTACCTTCTTATTTAGGGGCTGATGGTTTAAGAGTTACTCAATATAATGAACAAATAAGACAAGAAGCAATAGCTAATAATGGTGTTCTTTTTGATAATGCAGATATAGAAAATTATGATTGGACTATGACTACCCCTTATAGTCCTGTTTACAATGGATATGTTTTGGAAGTGAGACATCCTGATTGGGGTACAACTAGTGATGGTTGTGCGCATTCTAACACTGCTTTATGTTTAGCTAAAGGAAAAGCTTTCTGGTGGATGGCTGCGCGTATGGCTGGTTGGGATGGAACTCCTGCTTGTCATTCAAGTGCTGATTGTGGTGGAGACGCTTGTGTTGAAGGAATATGTGGGGGAATTGTTACTCCCGTTTGTGGCAATAATATCACAGAATCTGGAGAAACTTGTGATGATGGAAATTTAATTAATGGTGATGGTTGTTCTTCTAGTTGTCAAACTGAAATTCCTATTTGTTCTTTTACATCTGCAGTTTGGAGTACAACCCAAGTTGTGAATAATACTCAAGTAACATTAACTGTGAATGGAAATAATTGTGATGGAGAAACAATTAGTTTTAGTATATTAGAAGATGATGGCATTGCTGGAACTAGTGATGTTACATCTCAATTAAATAATCCCCCTACATCAACAACTTTCGTTAGTGGAGTTGCAACTAAAACTTGGGATGCTGAATGGTTACAAGATAGTGGAGTATTTACTGATGATGATCCTGAATATATTTTTGAGGCTATATTAACAAGTAATACAAGTAAAACAATACAGTCTAGTAATATTTTGAAAGTTACTCCTAGCGTTGTTAATCCATGTGGAAATGGGGCTATTGATTCAGGAGAACAATGTGATGGTTCTAATTTAAATGGCCAAACATGTATTTCTCAAGATTTTGGTGGAGGAAGTTTATCTTGTACAAATTTATGTGTATTTAACACTAGTTTATGTACTCCTTTAGATTTATGTGGAAATGAGGTTATAAATCTTGGAGAGGTTTGTGATGGTTCTAATTTAAATGATCAAACATGTGCTTTACAAGGCTTTGATAGTGGAACTTTATCTTGTAATGTTAATTGTTTGAGTTTTAATACTAATAATTGTGTTAACGTAGAATGTAATATAAATGAAGATTGTGAAGATGGAAATGTTTGTACTACT
>PNOQ01000038.1 GCA_013824915.1 Nanoarchaeum sp.
TTATTTTGTCTAAATCTTCTATTATTTCAACTTTCTTAATTCCTTTAACAGTATCTATTATATTTAATTCTTTTTCAAATTCTAAATCTTCAACTGTGTCAAATTCTTTAAAATTTAAAGAAGAAAACTCTTTTTTTAATTTTTCAATTAATTTTAAAGGCAAACTATCTTCTTTTACCAGAGGATTTCCAAAAACATAAATTGTTTTCATACTATCAAATATTTTGAAGTTCACTTTTAACATTAGAAACAAGATATGCTCCCATCAAAATTAAAGCAGAACCTATTAATTGGGTAGCAGGAACAGGTTCATTGAAGATTATAACTCCAAGTAAAAGAGAAATAACAGGTGATAATAAAAGCAAAATAGAAGCTTTGGAAACATTTATGAGTTTTATACTCCAATACCAAAAGAAAACATAACCAAATAGAATTGCTGTAGAAATACTTATGTTAATTAGCTGTTGGGCATTTAAGCTTACTAAAACTTCGGTTCTTCCCATCAATAATACGAATGCCAAAATTATAATGCCTCCGAAAAACATTCTAAAAAATGAAACAATGAAGTTGCCTCCATTCTTTATCATAACTTTTCTAGCTATTACATTTTCTAAAGCCCATAAAACAGTTGCCCCTATAACTAACAGGTCTCCTAGAGAAGGATTAGACCATAATTGGGTTGGAACTATATCCGAGTAATATATTATGAAAATTCCTAAGAACATTATCAGAATACTATATAAATGCTTTTTATTTATCTTTTCTTTCAAAAAAATAAAAGCAAAAATAACAACAAATATTGGCAAAGTTTTATGCAGGAAAGCTCCCCTTCCTGCTGTTGTTAGTTTTAAACCTGTAAAGAATAATAGGAATGCAAAAGCTCCTCCTATTATTGCTATTAAAGCTAAATATTTAGCGTTTAATTTTATCTTAAAGTTTTCTTTTTTTAATTTGATTAAAATAAAAAATATAATACCTATGATCAACGATCTTATAGCAGTAAAAGCCATAGGATCTAGACTAACAACGAAAATTTTGTTTATTGGAATTGAAATTCCACTTATTACTGCTGCTATTATTGCAAAAATCGTTCCTTTTGCTTCTTTATTCATTATTATCTCTTAATAATTTGATTTTGTTGACTTAAAATATTTTTCCTTTAAACTCCATAGTCTTTTAGCTAGATTTTCATTAATTTTTTCTATAATAAAATCACGATGAACAACAACAAAATTCCCTATTTTCAGGTTTGGGATAAAAATGTTCTTATATTTTTTATTTCCAATTATGGTATGAACTATTATTTTTCTATTTTTTAGATTTATGACTTTTCCAGAATACAATCTGCATTGTAAAGGGTCGAAATCCTTGAACATTTTATATCTTTTGTCTACAATCTTATCATGCTCAAATAAGAAATATTTTCTTATAACATCTTTATCTATAAATTTCTTTCCAAGTTTTTTTGCTATTTTTTCACACATTATGTTAGCAATTTTAAAAATCTTTTCAGTATCTTTTGGTATTTTTTTATTAAAAATTACATTTTTCATTAATTTTTTTCTGTATCTTTGGGTTATAAATCCTCTTTTAGCTAATGTTTCTGCACAAGGTATAGCGTATTTGAAGAAAAGCAATCTTGATTCTTTGTTTTTAAAATCCATAGTAAAATTTATATTGTTCAAATTCTTAAATAAAGAGGGATAATTTGGCTAAAGTTCTTATCGTTGGTGCAGGTCCTGCTGGTTTGTTTGCTGCTCAAAAATTGGCAGATTCTTGCGATGTTACAATCATAGAGCAAAAAAGTTATATTGGAGGTGCAGGTTTGTATTCTGATGGAAAAATGAATTTCCACCCACAAATAGGAGGCAATTTGTTAGAATTTCTTTCAGAAGAAAATGCTTTTAAAATATTAGAAGAAATTAAACAAACCTTTAAAGAATGTGGAATGAAGGAAGTTGAAAACGATTGGGAAAAATTAATTGAATTAGAAAGAAGAGCAACAACAGCAGGAATAAAATTCATACCAATAAGGCAAAATCACGTTGGCTCAGACTACTTACCAAAGGTTATGAATAATTTTAAAACTAATTTAGAGAAAAAAGGTGTAAAATTCAAGCTGAACACAAAGGTTTTAGATTTAGATTCTAAGAATGGAAAAATAATTGTTAAAACAGATAAAGGAAATGAAGAAGCTAATTATATTATTTTAGCTCCAGGTAGAGTAGGCTCGCTCTGGCTTATAGAAATGGCTAAGAAATTAGGTTTAGGAATGCGTTTTAGCCCAGTTGATATTGGAGTTAGAGTAGAAGTTTTAAACGATGTGATGAAAGAGATTATTCATGATTATCAATGTTGGGATCCAAAATTTCATATAAGAACTCAACATTATGATGACGACGTAAGAACTTTTTGTGTTTGTCCTTACGGCTTTGTTGTAAAAGAATTCTATGAAGAAGATATATTTGGAGTAAATGGGCATTCGATGAAAGATAAAAAGTCTAATAATTGCAATTTTGCTCTTTTAATTAGAACAGAGTTAACTCAGCCATTGGAAAATACAACAGAATACGGAAGATCGATTGCTAGACAGACAAACACTCTTGGCGGCAGTAAACCAATTATTCAAAGGGTTAGAGACTTAAGAATGAGTAGAAGGTCAACATGGGAAAGGATAGGAAAGAGCTATGTAGAACCAACTTTAAAAGATGTTACTCCTGGCGATATCTCAATGGCTTATCCATACAGAATTGTTATCAACGTTCTAGAAGCATTAGATAAGTTAGAAAAAGTCATACCTGGTGTTGGTTCTGATTCTACATTGCTTTATGCACCTGAAATAAAGTTTTATTCTATGAGAATTGAAACCAATAAAATACTTCAAACAGCCATTCCTAATATTTTTGTTGCTGGTGATGGAGCAGGTGTTTCTAGAGGAATAACAATTGCTGCTGCTACTGGCATGATAGCTGCTAATGGGATAAAAAATCTTATAAAATAATGCAGGAATTCAAATCCGGCCCCCTGCATATTTTAAATATCGTAATTTATAATTAATTCTATGAAAGACTTTATTTTAAAATTTGCGAGAGAAGCAATAGAAACTTATGTTAAGACTGGAAAGAAAATTTCTATTCCTAAAGAATATCCTAAAGAACTTGAGGAAAAGAAAGGAGTCTTTGTAACAATTTATAAAAAACCAAGAGAGCTAAGAGGATGCATAGGTTTACCTTATCCTCAAAAACCTTTGATAGAAGGAATAATAGAAGCTGCTGTTGAAGTATGCGAAGATCCAAGGTTTCCTCCATTATCCAAAGAAGAGCTTAAAGATATTTTTATTGAAGTTTCAATTTTAACAAAACCAGGGTTAATAAGAGTAAAGAATCCAAAGGATTATTTTAAAGAAATAGAAATAGGAAAGCATGGCTTGATTTTAATAAATGGTTCTTGTGGCAGTTTATTCCTTCCACAGGTTCCAGTTGAGCAAAAGTGGAATTGTGAAGAGTATTTAGAGAACTTATGTTATAAGGCAGGTCTTACTTCTGACATTTGGATGGACCCTTTATCTAGAATTTACAGGTTTGAAACCAAGATTTTTTCTGAATAGTGACGTCATATGTCGTTTACAAGCGATAGATTTAAGAGTAGGTTTTCCAAAAGAAGTATAGGTGAAACAAATGCCAAAAAAAGCAGTAGGATGGGTAAAACTTAGTGGCTATCTATTCTTGCTAGGAATTATAATATCAATTATAGCAGGAATATTTAAGACATCTTTAGTTACTTATGAAGCAACAATACACAGCTTACTAGTTGTTTTCGGAGTTATAATAGGTTTGCTAGGAGCTGCAGGTATAGGAACAATCGACAGAACAGATTTACAAATATTCTTGCTAGCAGTTGTAGCTTTAATAGCAGCTGGTGGCTCAGGAGCAATTTTAGGTGATATACCTACAATAGGACCATACTTAAGCTCTATAGTAAGTTATATAGCAGTATTGGTATTGCCAGCAGCAGTGATAATGGCTTTAGAAGCAATTTGGAGAGCAGGTTCAACAAAGTTCTAGTAACATTATCTTTTTACAGTTTTTCCTTTTCTTTTTTATTTTCTTAAAACAAATAAATTCTATGAGTTTTTATACAAAACTAAAAAATAAGCTAAGCAAAAAGCTTAATGAAAAAGAACTAAAAACTTTGCCACATGGATATCAAATAATTGGCAAGATTCTTTTAATAAAACTAAAGCCAGGATTGTTAAAACATAAAAAAATAATAGGAGAAACTATTCTTGGTTTATTCCCTTATATTCACACTGTTTGTTTGATAAAAGAGATAAGCAACGTGGAAAGAAAACCAAAAATAGAAATAATAGCTGGTTGTAAAAGGTCTACTCAGACCTTACATAAGGAGCATGGCTGTCAGTTTTTATTGGATGTTTCAAAAATAATGTGGTCTCAAGGAAACAAAGAAGAGAGGATAAGGCTGGTAAAACTTGTTAAACCTAAAGAAACAATAGTTGATATGTTTGCTGGAATAGGTTATTTTTCAATTTTTATAGCAAAACATTCTAAACCTAGAAAAATTTATGCAATTGATATTAATCCTGATGCAATAGAGTATTTAAGAAAAAATATTTGGTTGAATAATGTTGAAAACAAGATTGAAGTTTTACAAGGTGATTGCAGAAAATTTGCTAATTTACTTGAAAACACAGCAGACAGAATAATAATGGGTTATTTGTTTAAAACTGAAAAGTTCTTGCCTTATGCTCTAAAAATTGCTAAAAACAATGCTATCATTCATTTTCATAGAACAGTAAAACAAGAAGAAATTGAAAAAATAAAGAAAAAAGTTATAAAAATTGGAGATAAAAACAAAGTTAAAATAAAAGTTCTTAAAACAGTTAAAGTAAAGTCATATGCACCTAAAATTCTTCATATTGTCCTTGACCTGAAAGTGAT
>PNOQ01000034.1 GCA_013824915.1 Nanoarchaeum sp.
CTTCCCCAATTCCATAAGCCATTAGGGCTATTTGTATGGCTTCTAAACCATTTGCAGTACCAACGCAATACTTAACACCCAAATATTTTGCAAATTCTTTTTCAAAATTCTCAACTTCATTGGATAAAATATAAGAACCAGACTCCAGAACTCTCTGGGCCGCCTTTAGGTACTCTTTTTTATGGATTCGTACTTCTTCAGGAAAATCTAAATAATTAATTTTTTTAACCTTTTGCATATAAATTCAAAAAATCCTCATAATTTTTAACATAATCCTTCGGTTCATGTTTTTCCGACGCCAGAACTAAAAGTATAGTATCTTTTTTAAAATCCTGCATTTCGTGCCACATTCCCGGCTCTAAAAGAACACCAACATTTGGTTTGTTCAGTAAAATTTTTTCTCTCTTTTTACCATCATCAAGAGCAATTACGATCTCGCCTTGTATACAGAAAAGAGCCTGAACAGTTTCTTTGTGTGTGTGGGCCCCTCTTACTGCACCAACGGAAACTCCGTAAATAAAATACACCCTTTTGACATCAAACGGTATCTCAGGCGACTGCAACTGAACTAGCGTCCCATCAGTCAAGATAGCAGGAGCTTCAACAAGTTTAATTAACTTATTAGTCATTTAAATAAACTTTTTATTCTCCAATAAACAGGACCAAAATATTTAGCAAGTCTATGCCTAAGAAGCATTCCCCAATCCTGCTTTGTCGGAGTTATTGAGAAAGAACCGTCAACCTTTTTTATTCTTGTATATTGCAGGTTCAGTTCCTTTTCATATGGTTCGTAAATTTGTTTAATTGCTTCTTTTGGAAGGGTATACCCCAACACACGGCTATAGTGGTTTGGCCCTAAAATCTGAAGCTGATGAAAATGGTAACATATCAATTCATCTTTATTAATAAACACTGAAGAATCATTGTTTGTAATTTTATATTGAGAAATATTCCATGGAGCAGCATCTACTCCAAGATTCTTCGAAATTACAAGGTTTTTACTGTAAAGTTTTGGCCACTCGTTTAGATACATTTGATCCCCAAGCTTTCCACCCTCAGGCTTCCAACTACACCAATCAAGACATTGCTTTCTCCATCGCTCAAGACAAGTTTTACCAACTTTGTCATTCTTAAAAACATTAAAGGCAACATTAAACCTGCCGGACACTTTTTCCATACCCTCTCTCCCCACAGGAAATCTATGCTCTACAACCAAAAGCGACTTATCTCCAATCTCCGAAACACCTTTATCAGGATTAGAATAAAAATAAAGATCCGCATCAAGATAGGTGACATATTTCACATCCGGTCGCTGTTTCATAATATAAAGTATCCATGTTGGGGTGCATGTCCAGTAATATTCAATTGGGTGCCTAGATGGCTTCACAGCCAGAAGTTCTTTATCCTCAAAGTCGCGTAAAGGAACTACTGTGACCCCCTTGAGTTTCATCTTCTTGAGAATGTTTTTTGTGTATTTATCAAACGCTAAAATCCATAATTTAGCTTTGGGGTTGTGCTTAACTAGAGAGGCATGGAGAGCCAGCCCTTTTAAAAGAAATCCTTTATCAAAATAGGTGCAAAAAATAACCTGACTATTTTTCATTATTCAGTTTTGATATTAACAGAAGATTTTTGACTAGTCTACACTCCAACAGAAAACAAACCTGATAACAACACTTTTCTCATTTTTTCTTAAGAACAACTATATAGCCTCTGGGGTAAAGCTTAAAAAAAGCATCGAGTTCTGAAAGAATTAATAACAACGGACTAATAATCAGGTTTAAAATAACGAGACCCTTTTTATATAAAAACTGTTGAAACCTAACGGTGTACCTGCTAACAAAGAAGAAGTATTTTTGGATTGAAACAACTTTAAACCCAGCATTTAATGCCAGCGTCCTTAATTCAGATTCATCGTAACCACTCCTCACATGTTCATATTTTTCCGGTTTAAAATTAGGGTCATTTTCCTGTTCCTTCGATAATGCGGTACCTTTCATTGGTACTGAAACGACAAAAATTGCACCTTTTTTTAAGTTCTTAGAAAGCCGCTTTATTACCCCACCATCGTCTACAATGTGTTCTAAAACTTCTAGGCATACTGCTTTGTCAAATTTATTTTTTCCCAGGTTAACTTTTTCCAAAGTCGATGTCAAAAAAATATCATTTCTTCCTAAATATTTATTGATTCTTTTTGCACTTTGAATTCGATTTTTTCGGGCATCAACTCCTAAACCATCAACATCAAATTTATTCCCAAACTCCTGTAAATATATTCCATTACCACATCCTGCATCCAAAACTTTTTCACCCTTTTTCAGATGAAGCAGCTTTTCAACAATTAAATATCTTCTTTGGCTAGCAACGTCGGGATAACCAAACAAATAAAAGTACAGTTTTGATAAAGATAACAATTTGTCATTTAAATTTGAGCCAAACTTAAGAGCCTTTATCTGATCAGGGGCTAATTTAGAGTATACTCGCCCATAGCTAAACATATTCATTTTTTATTTTAACTTATAAACACTTTATTTATTAAATTATTTGTCGCCGTCTTCAATCCAGCTGGTAGGAATAAATACATTTTTATCAGGATTAACCTTAACCAGCCACCCCTCAGCATGTTGCGGAAATAAATTATATCGTATGTTTTGTTATATGTCAGTTCTTTAGGATGTTTAAGGGGAAAGGGGTCATCAAAATTTTTATGGTATTCCTGAAGTGATATATTTGAAGCTGTTTTGTTCTTGCCAATGTTGTTAACCATATTATATTTTGGCGCTATAAAATACATGTCGTTTTTTAGAGCGGTATAAACCATCTGCATTGCCCAGCTATTCAATTTTCCATCAATAATAGCCTTCCAAAAACTTTCCAAATAATATTTGTATTTTTTGTTAAAAAAATAGGAATTGTATTTTGGACTCTCTAACAGTTTCCCAAAATCTTTTAGTTTGCCGTCGTACAGTTCCCAGCTTCTTCTCCATAAACCAAAACCCCAAATATCTCCTATTTTTGACAAATAGTAAGAATCCTTAGATTTTATTAATTCCGGATAAAAGTTTGTTCCATTTATGGAAAATATTTTTTTATCATCCTTATATTTCTTCAAAAGTTCTTTTTGAAAATAGAAAAATTCTTTGCTTGGTAAAGTGTCGTCTTCAAGATATATGCCACATTCTTCTTTTTCAAAAAATTTGCCAAAAGCTTCCGGAATATGTTTTTTTAGCCCCAGGTTTTTATCATGCGTCCAAATTGTTAGGTCACACTCCCAGTTAATTTTTGAAAGAACTGCTTCTCTTGTCTCGTTCACTTGCCTTATTTCTTCTGGGTTTCTGGGGCCATCCTGCGAAATGTAAAGTTTCTTCGGCCTTACCTTAGCTATAGCCTCGATTACCTTTAGTGCAGCGTCTTTTCTCCTAAAAATAATAAAAAGCACCGGTACATTAAACATTTTATTTTTGTGCTAAGAATTTCAAGATATAAAACAAATTGATAGATATTGAAAACAGCAAAAATACGATAAGTGGCATTGACGACCTTTCAGCTGAGCCGACAATCTGAAATGCATAATCCCCAAACAAAAACATAAAAATATAAATTCCTAAAAGCATAATCAAGATGCTTAAAATTACCAAAGCTGACGGCAAAAATATGAATATTGACTGATCATCTCTCAAGTTGAATTTGACCATCTTTTTTACAAAGACAAAATATATTAATAAAATAAGTGAGGCCAAAAAGGCAAGTAATAATGCGTTGTAAGGTAAAAGCATGTTGTTATAGAAATAAGAAATTATTTTTGGCTGATCTAGATTCAAGAAATTTGAAATTAGTCCTTTTGTGGCTGACAATGCTCCTGTATCATAGCTCCCTTCTATGATTTTGCTGTTACTTAAGAATTTAAACCACAAAAATCTCGGTAGATATAAAATAGCTAAAGAAAACAAAACGTGGATGACCTTCTTAGAATAAATTAAAAATATAATTGCAAATGGCACACCCAAAAGCCAGAAAGGTTCGCTTGCCCTTGCCCAGCTGCTAAGAGAAATTAACAAAATCCCAGCATAAAAATATGCCAAACTAAGTTTCCTATGAAAAGAATATATTAAATAAGCAAAACCAACAGCCAAAAAAACAGTGTAGGGCAGATTCGTGTAAGACATTATCGAGTGGCCATACAAAGCCGAGTTAATCGAAATAAACAAAGCGAAGACTAAAGAGAACAATCTTTTGCCACTAATTTTATATACAACAAAAAATAAAGTTAAGATTAGGCTGATATACATAAGAGTGTATATAAAAACTGGGTTTTTGAAATTTAATAAATACAAAAACGCGTGGATTATTGAAGTATAAAGAGGGTAACTAGTAAAATAACTTCTTGTAATCGCATCCTGCATAAAACCTGTTATTACGAAGGTCTTTGCTCTAAAATCATAAACCGCCAAAGCATCCCAATCCGTAACGGGCCAATATATATTGTTGATTAAAGACGATAAAAATAAGAACAAAATCAG
>PNOQ01000045.1 GCA_013824915.1 Nanoarchaeum sp.
AAATATTTTCTTCCCGGTTTCATTTCTTCTTTAGCAACACTAGCCAATAAAAGACCAAACAATAAACCAATGAAAGCCAACACAAAGTAAATCATAATCAAAAAATAAAAATAAAGATATAAAAACTTATCTAAAACGGCATTAAATATTCAAAATAAGATATATATCCGTCACGACCATCACAGTTTTCATCAATGCCATTATCAGGTATTTCTTTGATACGTGGGTTTATGTGCCTATTCAGATCATCACAATCTAAATTATTAAATGACCTTTCATCTAAAGGATAAATATAATACCCTCCAACGCCCCAACAGGTAGTTTGTATTACTTCTCCGGTTCCAAAAATATCATGATCTTCATCTAGGTAAAAATCCATCCATCTAAATGTTAAGCTATTATTATCATTACAATCTTCGCCTAGTTCACAACCTAAACCATATCCATCGTTATCATTATCAATACAGTCCGCAGATACAAAATTAACTGCTAAAAGAATTAAAAAAGTTAATAATATTTTTCCAGTTTTCATAAAAACATGGGTTAAAAAGACTATAAGAATATTTTGGTTTTTAGTGAAAATTTATGCTACTTTTGATTTCTACAAAAAGTTATAGATTAACGACTTAACTGTCTTCGATTATAATCTCTAACAAAACTAAAAATGCCCCTAACTTCACAAGGATTTAATTTTGGTTTAAAATCAGGATCAGTAGATCTATGGCCTATAGTATCAAATCCTCCTTCCATTAAATAATTATTATAATCTTCCATCTCACCTTCTAAGTATCTACTCACCCTTTCACTTGAACTAGACATTGCAAAAACCAAAAAATCTTGTTTGTCTTCATCATCACTAACCATTCGTTCTATTATAGAACGCTCTGTAGAAGTAAATATCATTTTTTTCATCATTCCTTCATACATAAAATTAACCATAAAAAAAAGAAATTATACATATGTTATAAACTTTTCGAAAAATTAATACGCCACGACTGGGATTTGAACCCAGACGCCCTTACGGGCACGGGTTAGCAACCCGTTACGATACCAGATTACGTGATCGTGGCATATATTTAATAAAAACCCTTATTTTTCCAATCATTGACCTTTTTTAAAAATTTCGGATTTCTAGGTTTTATCTCTTCAGCCCACCTTAATAAAGTTTCCTTTCCAGATATACATACTGAAAATGAAAAAGCATTCCAAATTGAAGTTTTAAAACCCATTTCTTGTAACAAAGTATTTAATGAATCCCTAAGATTAACAGAAGCAGATGAAAAAATAATCCTTGGATAATCTCTTTTTAGGTTATTATTTATCTTATAAAAATTTAAACAACCATCTGTATCAAATAATCCACGAATAAATGCCCGTTTTATTTCAATTCTAGAATCAAAGATATAATTTGGCACAGAGACAGTATACGTTTTATTTCCTGAAACAAAACCATATTCTAAAAAAGTATTAATTATTTGTTTATTGCAAGTCTGGACGCCCCAACAACCATTTTTGCCCCCGGACCGAAATTTAGAATTAAGTTGTATATCGAATAATCTTTTAATTAAAGGGCAAATATTTTCAGTGTAATACTCTTTCTCTTTTAAATCCCCTCTCAACTCCCAAACTATCGATTTTGAATTTGTTTTGTAAAGAGTTCCATCTCCCACATGAGCACCAATTAATTCAGCTAAATCTTCATTCAGTTCCATATAACAAATTAGAATTATATATTTATATACTTCGTGGCTGTGGTTGGCAAGCTAAGACTTTTAAAAGTTTCTAATATCAAGAGCTAGCAGTTTTCCAAAGAAGATTAAAATATTCAATAAAACTATCTGCCACATCTCGAGATTTTATATGAATAGAAGTTATTTGCTTGCCAAAGATTATAATTACAGTTCTATCTTTATAGATGTTTATAGCAACAGGAGACGTATGCTGGATAAATTTAGTAGTAGTTCCGGGATATTTAGAATTAGAATATAGCAGGTTAGTAGTTTCTTTTTGAAGATAATTAAAAAGCATTTTTGTTTTAATTTTTTTCTTTTCTCTCATAAGATGGATTTTACCAAAAAAAGATTGTAATAACTCTTCATTAATCCCCCATGTTCCACCAATAACATAACAAATATCATCACGATTTAATATTTCAATTTGTTCTCTAAATATTACTTCTAACCCTTTCATTCCACTAATTATTTCAACTTCTCTTTCATCCTTAGAAGAATTATATTTTTCAAATAAGAAAGGCATTATTTCTTTAGCTTGTTTTTCAATATCTAATATTTCTTGTTTTTTATTTTCAAGATAATTCAATAGTTGATTAGGGTTTGTTGGTTTAAAATGTTTGATTTTATCTTTTATGTAGACCGAAACTAGTCCTTTTTCTTGCAATTTCTCTAAAATTTCATATATTTTTGAGCCAGCAATTCCAGACTTATTAACTATATCTCCTCTACTCGAATCACCCAAATCTAATAATGCTAAATAAACCTTTTTTTCAGATTCAGATAAACCAACTTCTTTAAGAATATTATTCACATCCATAGGCACCCCTTAGGGGGACCTAATATTTAAATATTACTAATACGATTAACTACTATACAATGGTCATTACCTCAGACCTAAAAGAGGAGGATAATCGAAAATGAATAAAGAAAAAATTGGAAAAGGGATAACTTATACTCTTAACACTATGTTAATCACGAGTGTATTAAGTTTAGGCGCATATGTAAGTTACACTGCAGGGAGAGTAAACGAAAGAAATAGATATAACCAAGAAATAATTCGTCAATCTAACACCAAAACTATTGGTGGAACCACTTTAACAGATATGGATAATGATGGATTATATGACGTAGCTGATACATACTTACCAGGATCACGTGTAATCTATTTCAAAAAAGGATATGGGCCTGCTCAGTCCATAGATGCGAGAGTTGAATTTGTAGAACCAGAATTTTTTGATAGATATGAAAGCACTACAACCCTAACATCACAACTCGAATAAACAAAATTCATTTTTATTTTTTGTTTCTAAAAACACAAGGTTTAAAAACATTCCAAATTGTCTAGTTTTAAGATAGCGAGGTAGAGCAGTTAGGAGTGCTCGTCGGGCTCATAACCCGGAGGTCGGAGGAAGTAGGTACCAGAAATGATCTTACTGCCGAATTCAAATCCTTCCCTCGCTATTTTATTGTTTTTTTCAGAGTATCTTTATTTTTAATGACCCATTCATTGAACTTATGTACATGTTTTAGTTGCCTAAATCCAATACAACTTTCCCATTTTAACAGTTCGATAGGACCATTCAATTCAAAGAGATATTTTATGGTTTTCCCAGACTGAATTCTCTCATCTTTTTGTATAACCTTATAGAAATTAGTTGGTTTAAACCCTAGTAAGACTAATTCACTATGAATTTCAGATATAAACTTCTCACTTTTAGAGGTTAAAGAAATAACAGGATAATACGGACTAAGAGTGTATCTCTTTTTTAAACAAAAACTCAAATCGGTATCTGCAATGCCCCTAATAAAGTTTAATTTTAATTTGTTGTTATTTTTGAAAATAAGAGGGATTTGCAAATTGTCATATTTTTTCCCAGAAGGTAATCTAATCGTATTAAGAAGAAAAGAATAAATAGCTTTAGAACCAATTCTGAATCCATAAACTCCATTATTTCCGTTTACACCACCAGGAAAATATTTCATTTCTATATCTAAATTAAACAATTTTTTAATTAAAGGTTTTATTCGATAGTCATAAAATTCTTTTTCATTTTCAAGATTTCCACCGCAATAAACATCATAACTTCTATTCAACTTTCTTGAAGCAAGACAACCATCTCCTGCAAGAATACCACAAAAATAAGCAAGTTCTTCATCAATCTTAGGTATTTTAACCTTTCTCAGTATATCGTTTTTACTAAAATTATTGAGACTAATATCTTTATCCATACTCAAATATAAGTCATTTCCATTTAAA
>PNOQ01000026.1 GCA_013824915.1 Nanoarchaeum sp.
CAACTATTTTTTACTCAAAATTTTGATTAATTCTAAAATTCTTTTTTCTCTAGTTTCTGATCTTTTTGCCCTTAAAATTGATCTAAGATACATTCTTCTACTAGATGGGGCCATTTTTTCAAATTTTTCTTGTACGATTTTATTTTTGTTTAATTTTTCTTTTAGTTCCTTAGGTACTTCAGGATTAATAGGTAAATCTACATCATGAGGTTTTTTCAGTAAACCTTCTTTATACATTTTAATTCCATATTCACTCATTAAACCTTTTTTTAATAATTCTTTTCCATAAGAAAGAGTGTTTATACTCCACTTACTATTTTTGTTTCTTTTAACAAAAGTTTGAGAGTATTTTTCATCGTCAATTCTTTTAACAGTTGTGTCAATCCAACCAAAACAAATCGCTTCTTCCATAGCTTCCTTATTTGTAATAGATGATTTTCCTGTGTGTTTCTTATATTTTATTAGAATGACCTTTGTTTCTTCCAGATGATTTTTTTTCAACCAATTTCTCCAATCTTCCCTACTTTTGGCTATAAATTCTATCATAAGAAATTTGTATCTTATATATTTAAAAAATGTTCTAAAAAATGTTTATAATAAAAATAGCAACAAACAAAACCTTTTAAAACTTAATAATTAACTAAAAATCATGAAAACAATTTTAGGTGTAGATGAAGCAGGTCGTGGTCCAGTTATAGGCCCAATGGTAATGGCCGGAGTTGTAATTAATGAAGCAGATGAAAAAAAATTAAAAGAAATAGGTGTAAAAGATTCTAAATTATTAACTCCAAAAAAGAGAGAAGAATTATTCGAAAAAATAAAAAAAATAGCAAAAGATTACGAAATAATTATAGTCTCACCAAAGGAAATAGATGAAGCAGTTGAATCACAAGAATCAAACTTAAATAAATTAGAAGCAATAAAAACTGCAATGATAATAAACAAATTCAATCCAGATTTATCAATATTAGATTGTCCTACAGTAAGTACACATAAATATGAAGATGTGATAAGATTCTATTTAAAAAATAAAGAATTAAAATTAAAAGCAGAAAACAAAGCAGACGTAAACTATCCCGTAGTTTCTGCAGCTTCAATATTAGCAAAAGTTACAAGAGATAGAGAAATAGAAAAAATAAAAGAAAAATATGGCGATATAGGCCCAGGATATCCTTCTAATGAAATAACTCAAAAGTTCGTAAAAGAAAATTGGAACAAACATCCAGAAATATTCAGAAAAAGTTGGGCAACTTTCAAAAACATAGCGAATAAAAAAGAACAGAAAGGACTATCAGAATACTAATTTTACATTTTTTTACAATTGTATTAAACTTTCTTCTAAACGATTTTTCGATTCTTTGTCTATAGGAGTTATTAATACATTTAATTTACGTCCCTGTATATATCTAACTTCACTACCATTTATCCCATAAACTTCAGAGTTATACTTTCTCTTTTTAATAATATTTACAGGTAATCCATAAATTCTTTGCAAAACTGTATTCACTTCACTAATTGTAGCCCACGTATTAAAAACTAAACAATTGTCCCAATCACAAAAATCGTCTAAAACTAAAGTCTTATCTAATAGGTATGTCATCCTAAAAACTAAATAACCAAAACTAGATTTAAAAAGATTATTATTCTAATACATCCATATTTATAGGGATATACTTTTCTCTATCTGCACCATTAGTTACCATTATAACTGGAACACCTAATAAACTTTCAATTCTTTTAATAAAGAATTTGGCTTCCGCAGGCAATTCTTCAAATGTTTTACACTCTCCGGTATCTTTGCTCCAACCTGGCATAGTCTCATACACAGGTTTACATCTTCGTTGAGTTATCGCATCTGCAGGATAATCAGTTATATTCTCTCCATTTAATTCATAGTGGGTACAAATCTTGACTTCGTCTAATCCATCCAAAACATCTAATTTAGTTAACGCAACTCCAGACAACCCATTTACTCTGACTGCATGTTTATTCAAAACAGCATCGTACCACCCACACCTCCTCGGTCTCCCAGTAGTTGCCCCATATTCATGACCTTTCTTCTGAATTTTCTCCATCATGGTTTTATCCATTTGAGTGGTTAATGGACCCGCACCATCTCTATCTACTCTTGTTATATAAACTTTAGAAACACCAAAAACATTATTAATTTTAGTTGGACCGACACCTGAACCAGTACATGCTCCTCCAGCAGTACAGTTACTACTTGTAACAAAAGGATAATGACCATGATCGATATCCAACCCAGTCGCTTGTGCACCTTCGAACAAAACATATTTCCCTGCATCAATTGCGTCATTTAACACTTTAGAAACATTAACAATTTGAAATTTCAAATAAGAATGATCTAATAAAAATTTCTTAAATTTTAATAATTTTGATCTAGCATTAACGTCAAAATCATCTAAGTCATTTTCTACATTAATTATATCTCTAACTCTTAATCCCGTTTTAGCATATTTATTAGTATATGAGGGAGCGATTCCTTTTCCTGTACTTCCAATTTTATCATTCATTGAATCTTCAACATCATCAGACAAAATTAAATGGGCATTTTCACTGATTAGAAGCCTGTCTTTAAGGCTAACCCCTTTTTCTTCCAACATATTAATTTCTGTTTGTAAAACATCTAGATCTAAAACAACACCGTTACCCATAACGCAAATGTTATCATTAAATGCACCGGAAGGAATAAAATGTAATATTGTAGACTGACCATTTATCACAACAGTATGGCCGGCATTATTTCCTCCTTGGAACCTTACAACATAATCCGCTTTCGCAGCTAAAAAATCAACTAATTTCCCTTTTCCTTCATCACCATACTGCATACCAACAACAACATTAACCTTACCCATATAGCATCAATTTCCCCAATCAAATATAAACTAACTTAATAGAAAACAATCTCCACTCGTTTATAAAGAATTATATACAATAAAACACTAATCAAACTTCTTTAACATCATGAGTTCCACTTTCTTTAAAACCAGCACCAGTAACCCGAATAAACTTAGCATTGGCTTGCATCTCGGGTATAGTTTTAGCTCCACAATAAGTAGCACCCGACCTCAAACCTTTCATATATGCATCAATAACACTATTTACAGGTCCTTTAAACGGAACTAAACTTTCTACACCCTCAACATAAGCGTCTTTTAAAAATTTCTTAACTACCTGTTTATTTTCTCTTGCTTCTTTCATAACATTAGATGTATAAGAAGTACTTCCATGATAATGTTTATACCTTTTTCCATCTTTGTATACTATTGGTCCAGGAGTTTCTTCAGTGCCTGCAAATACACTTCCAAATATAGCAGCATTACATCCTGCAGCAATAGCCTTTGTAAAATTACCAGGTGTAGCTATTCCTCCATCATTACTTACAGGAACCCCATATTTCTTAGCTACTTTTACAACATCAAGAACAGCAGTCAATTGAGGTACTCCACAACCAGCAACTAGTCTAGTAGTACAAATAGTCCCATTACCAATTCCTACTTTAACTCCGTCCGCTCCCGCTTTGATTAAGTCTTTAGCAGCTTCAGCAGTTGCAATGTTTCCAGCTAAAATATCAACCTTAAATCTTTTTTTTAACTCTGTTATCGCGTTCAAAGCCATGTCAGAATGTGCATGTGCAACATCTAGAACTAAAATATCTACTCCTTCTCTAACTAAAGCTTTAGCACGTTCAAGATAATCCCCTTTTATGCCAACAGCAGCACCAACTCTTAATCTCCCTTTACTATCTCTACAAGCATATTTATATTCTTCCAAATGTCTTATACTTTTACTACATACAAGACCACTAATAGTCCCATCTTCATTAATTATAGGAAGTTTTTCAATTTTGTGTTGACTTAATAATTTTTTTGCCTTTTCAAGACTAATATTAACTTCACCTGTAATTAATTTATCTTGGGGTGTCATTAATTCTTTAAC
>PNOQ01000006.1 GCA_013824915.1 Nanoarchaeum sp.
AGTATCGAAGATATATCTGGGAATAAGATAAGTATTTCTTACACTGATGAATTAGACTATTCTCCTGAAGAATTACGTTCATTTTCTTTTACAGATAATTGGCAAGGGGTTGCAACTTATGATAATCCTAATAATAACGAGCAAATAGATGTTGTTTCTGGTTGTGTTCCAGATGTGTTTTCTAATAATGTAGATGATATAATCGATTGGGAAAATAGTGAAGGTTTTGATAATAATTTTGTTTATACAAGATCTTCTTATATAGATAATGTTGTTTTTCCTTCTGGTAAAACTATTGATTTTGTTTTAGGCAATAGAACAGATTATTCTGATCCTTCATCTTTTTATTTCACAGATGAAAATATGAAGCTCAATGGAATTTATAATGAAGAGCTTCATTCTCAATGTAGGGCGGGCGAATGTGCAACAATCTGGAAACCATACTTATATAACACAAAAAAACTTGAAAAATTTCAAATAAAAGCTGCAAATGGTGAAGTTGTTGAAGAAGTTAGATTTGTATATTCTTATAAAACAATTGGTTCTCAACAAAGATTATTTTTAGATGAAGTTTATGAATACTTTCCAGAATCTGATCAAAGACTCCCAGGATATGTTTTTGGATATTATGATGATGGTAGATTAAAAAATGTTACTTATCCTACTGGTGGTTATTCTGAAGTAATTTATGAAAACTTAACTACTTATTATTCAGGTTATGTTGATCAAGGTCAAACACCAAGTAAAGATATTTATAATCCACAAAAATTAGTAAGTTCTGTTATTTCTGGAGATGGATTAGGAAATGAATATACAACTACTTATGATTACTCAGAAGCTATATCTAATTTAGCTGACTGTGATTATGTTGATAATATAGATATTACTTATGAGGGTTATCCTTCTAAATGTGGTTTTGATTCTCCTAGTGCGAGCTGTGTTTTTTCAAGGGATGATTGGGGTAATTATTATTGTAGCGATTATACTTATAGTTCGGTTCCTTGTACTTATTCATACCCAAATTCATACTGTAACAATGCATATACTTGTCCACAAACAAGATTTGAAGGTTTTGCAGGATGTAAAGATAATGGTGAAATTATTTTTAACAAGGTAAAAGAAATATTGCCTGCTGGAACAGGTTATAATGAATACTATTTTTACAATGACTTAGATGATTCTGTTGACTCAAATTTGCCGAATTTAGACGATAAGGAAAATCCTTTTGAACTTCAAGGGCTTAACTATATGGTTAAAAGTTATGATACTAATGGTAAATTAGTTAAGGAAAATTATATCGATTTTCAAGCAGCGCAAGTTGCATTTGGTGTTGATATTGGCTTACAAGAGGAGTACAACCGAAGACCAGTTTCAGAAAAATCAATTGTTGATGGTGTATTAAGTAATGTAGATTATGAATATTATGAATTAGAATGCGAAAGCCCAATGGAAGGTTGTCCTGAAATTAAAATAGACGCGAATGGTGCTCCGAAAAAAACTATAATTTATGGTAATGACGGTGAGAAAGTAATAACAGAGAGTTATCCTTATTTCTTGAATTATAATTTGGATTCGTTAGCTGAACTTGCGGGAGAAAAAAATATGTTAAATCTACCTTTGCAAACTACTATTTTTGATGATGATGAAAACATATTAACGAAAGAATTGTTTAGTTATTCTTTGTTTGACAATGTGCCTAAATTAAGTCAGATTAGATCATATGCTAATCCACCAAATACAGATCCTAATGATATAATGACCAATTTTGTAAATTATGATTCAAAAGGTAATCTTTTAGAAATTGAGAACTCTTTAGGAAACTCCCAAAAAGTTTATTATGGATCGTCTGCTACTGAAGAGTATTGTGTTAATTTAGAAAACGAAAGTAGTGAGTGGGAACAATTTGACAATTTCCAAATTTATTTACCGGGCGTAGGAGAAGAATTTTGGAATAATTGTGATAACTTCTATGAAAACATAACGACTAATCCAACTTATTATTATGTAGCAGAAGATGGTTCTACATACTATGATGTTAATTTAACTCAATTAGTTGCAGGGCCTGGAACTAGTCAGACCCCTTTGTTGGTATCTGATGTTACAAGTATAGTTGACAACTTTTCACATGATTTTACACCTTACTATATTCATAATGCTTCATATGAATTGTATCTTGTAGCCGGAGACCATGACATATTTAATGATGAATTAGAATATCTTTTAGGACTGTATATGGAGTATAACCATGATTATCCTTACAGTGATGGTTTATCAACTTATCCTGCAGAACCATTAAAACTATTATATGTTTGTACTTATGATGCAGATGAAGCTCCACCAGAAAATGATTTTTATGTAAACATGGATGGAGAAGGATTTGGATATGCATTACCAATTAATCCTACTTGTAGTGAAAATGCACTTGGTCACCAATCAATTGCAAAATATGATGAATGGTTAAGATTATATGAAACTAATGACATCAACGGATTTGCTACTAAATATTTTTACGATGATTTCAATAGGCTTGATGCTGTGCGATTAGGGGAAGATACTTTTGATTCAATTGAATATACTTACAATTATGGATTGAGTCAATGTTCGGCTCTAGATAGTGACGATGATGATTGTATGAATTGGGTGAAAACAACTACAGTTATTGACAATTCTATAACTAAATCTGCTAACCTTATTGCATTAAGTGATGGTTTAGGAAGATCTGTTGAATCCAGATCGATAGGAGATACAGTTGAGATAAGTAGTTTTTCAGAGTATAATTCTCTTGGTCTTTTGGACAAAGTAAGAGAACCTTCGACTAGTATTAATGCAGATTATACAAAATATATTTATTCTAATAATCCTTTGTCAAGAGTAAGTAAAGTTTACGATTTATCTGAATATGATGTTAATGAAAATAATTGTGGAACTGATGAATGTGCACAAATTGTTTATTCAACTACTAATTTGTTGATTAATCCTAGTTTTGAAGATGAATTAGATTCTTGGACAATAACAAGTGGTAGTTTTTTAACAACTGATGTGTCTTATGTAGGTTTAGCAGTTAAAGCAAATTCATCATCTATTTCAAAGATATACCAATCTATTGATTTTGAAGGAAATAAAACATATCATTATGCTGCATGGATTTATAAGAATTCATCTTGTTCGGGTAACCCTTATATTTCTATTACTAAAACTGGTGTTATAAATATTAGTGATGAAGCTTCAAATAATGGATGGCAACTTGTTGAAGGAGTAATTAATACTTCTGGGGTCAATAGTGGAAAATTAAACTTGAGTCTTGTTGCACCAGCTAATTGTCGTGCAGTATTCGATGAAACTTGGTTTTCAGAATATCAACCTAATACTAAAGTTACAATATCTACTGATCAAAATGGAAAACAATCTTATAGTTACACTGATGTATTAGGAAGAACTACTAAAATTATAAACGCAGAAAGCGAAGCCACTAGTTATGAATATGACTTAAAGGGACAATTGGTTAGAGTTGTTGACCCTCTTGGAAGAATAGCTTTAGAGTATGTTTATGATAACGTTGGTAATGTTCTTCAAGAAACTAGATTAAACAGTGGGAATGTAGTATTTACTTACGATAGTTTGGGTAATGTCCTTACTAAAACTGATGCATTAGGAAAAGAATATTCTTACGAATACGACGAATTAAATAGACTTGTTCAAGTTGAATTAGATTCGGAAGTTTTGATAGATTATTTCTATGATGAAAACTCA
>PNOQ01000054.1 GCA_013824915.1 Nanoarchaeum sp.
ACTTATCTAGGCCGGGAACACCAGAATGAACTCTACTCTTAGGAGAAATCCTTAAAGATTTTTTTAATTTAGGTTTTATATCAAAAATAGTTTTAGGTTTGCATACATTTACTTTAACTATTTTTATTTTTTTAGAAATCTTCTTCTTTTTCATATTGATTAAAAATTGTTAAGAATATATAAAGCTTATCAATCAAAACTTATTAGGTCTCCCATTACATTACCTATTATCAATCTTACTAAAAAGAACATTATTAATGAAATAATTATTAGAATAGGTATATATCTAAATCCTTCTTTTTCTTTCCCTTTTGAGATTAATCCTATTATAAATCCACCCATTATTGCGGATAACACTATTGAACATATGATGTAAGTCATAACAAAATCAGTAGTAACTCCAGAAGAAGAGAAGTTTATTATAGGTATTGCAAATCTTGATGATGCAGCTTTTGGTATTTCTATACTACCGAATATATCAGTTATTACTTCGGACAAAAAACTAGATAAACCAAATAATACTGGAGCACCAAAGCATATTGCGAAGAATATGAATATAACATACATCATAACATTGCTTCTTATTTTTTGGTCAACTAGTACTTGGTGTTTTAAATTTGCTGAAGTTTGGTCTAATAATCTAGCTAATTCACCACCACTTCTTAATCCAGAAGATAATAATTCCATTGTTTTTCTATACTTTTCTGATTTTATTCGGCTAGTTGAATCAAACAATGCTCTTTCCAGAGGTTTGCCTATTGCAACTTCTTTTCCTATTCTATCTAATTCTAAACCAAATCTACCAAACTCTGGACGTACACTAGAAAGTATAGCTTGATCAACAGTTAAACCAGATTTCAAATTAGAAGACATTATTTGTAAAGCATCTGGCAATATAATTTCAACTTCTTTTGCTATCTTGTCAACTTTTAACATAAGAGGAACATAAACTAATATTTCAATCAACAAAAAAAGTATTACCCATTGTGCTAAAAACGGAACTGGTGTGTAAACCATACTTAATAAAAATGCTAATATGAGACTTACAAACAAACATGCCATTGTTACAAAACCTAAATAATTTTCTGAATCTACTTTTGAACCGGAATATAGTAATGTTTTTGCATATGACTTTCTTATCGAACTAGGAAACAACCTGGAAAATAATCTGTAAACCATTTTATTCTAAAAGATTAGGCCTCCTTGTTTTTAATATTCCTATAAACATTAACTGAAAGAAAAATACTGCAACCAATAATCCCCAAAATATTAGTTTTGTAGCGCCAGATGTCAAATTTAAGAATGAGGATATAACCATTATAAATGTCGCACCCAAAGAAGGGATAATTACTGCTATAATCATATAAAACATTGCCAACGGATTTAGTTGAGAACCGTATTTTTGAATTTCTATTAATTGCTCTTCTGATAAATTTTCTATACTTAACTTTATTACATCAGACATATTACTACCTGTTTTCATTCCATTGATTATCTGCCACATAGTTCTCCTAAAATGGATCGAAGGGTTATTTTTTGCTAAATCTTCTAAAACTCTAGCTTGTTGTTCACCTGCGTTTATTCTACGCACTGCAAATTTAAATTGTTCTGAAACCCCGCCATAATCTGCATCACTAATTATTGCCAATACATTAAACAAAGGAACACCGGAATTCAATTGGACTAACATATTTTGCAAAGCAGGTATTAAGTTTCTTTCGATGTTTTTTATTCGTTTACTTGCTTTTAGTTTTGGATAAATTAATTGTTGTGAAAATATAAACAATGATATTAATGCTATTATTATCAATCCTATTATAGGACTTGTGTTATATTTTAAGAGCATCAAGGAAGCTAATATTGAAAAAACAACAAAGAAGAAAACTGTTGCAGTAACACACATACTAACATACTCTTTTGATTTTAATTTTATATCTGATTGTTCTAGAGAAATATCTAATCCTTTAATGTGTGTACTTACTGGGGCACCTATCCAGTAAAATGCTCTAGACAATTTCCTAAGCAATACTGGCGGTAAAAAGGAAAATGGTATTACTATCATTTTATTCTTTTTAGTAATGATTCAGGGTTTAAATAATAATCCCTCATTATCTTTCCTACTTCTTCTATAGTTCTTATGTTGTTTTTAACCATCCAGTCAAGAATTTTTTTCTTTTCGGCCATATCTTTTTTTAATTGAGCCATAGACATACCAGTAAATCTATTTAAATCTTCAAATAATCTTTGAGGAGGATTTAATAAATCTAGCTGGTCTGTGTCAGGTCTCCACCTGTATAAAATATTTGGTTTAACGCTTAATATTTCGCCTTCTGCATCTACAAATTCAGATACTTGTAATGTTCGTCTTATACCTCTTCTTCTGTCTCTGAACATAACTACGTTTAAATTTACAGCACTAAGTAAATTAGCAGGAACTTCAATTGGAGGATTTACTAATCTACGAATTGTTTCCGCACTAGAATCTGCATGAACTGTTGAATAAACACTATGACCTGTGTGCATTGCTTCGAACAAAACTTCTGCCTGATCTTTTTTTCTCATTTCTCCTAATATTATTCTATCAGGCCTCATTCTTAAAGAATTTACTAATAAATCAAGCATGTCAACTTTACCCCTACCTTCAGGATTTGGTTCTCTTGTTGTTAATGGACACCAGAACAAGAATTCAGGTAATTGTAATTCTCTAGTATCTTCTATAGAAACGACCCTATGATTTGGAGGAATAAAAGGCATACAAACGTTCAAGAATGTAGTTTTACCTGAACCTGTACCACCAGAAATTAAAATAGACATTTCATATTGAACACATAACCAAACTAATGCAAAAATTTCAGAATTACATGTTTGATTTTTTATTAAATCTGTAACTGTATAAGGATCTCTAGCGAATTTTCTAATAGTTATTGTATTTCCTTTACTGGATATTGGGAATAATACAGCGTTTGCTCTATCTCCAGTTATCAAATGTGCATCTAATAAAGGACTTAATGTTGTAATCTGTCTTCCTACTCTTCTTGCGATAATATTGGAATAATTTTGAATATTGGATTCCGTATTTGGTTTTACGTTGGATTCTAACCAACCGTATTTTCTATGAAAAATTCTTATATTCTCGAAAGCGGAAAGAATAACTATTTCTTCTATATCATCGTCTGCTAGCAAACATTCAACTTCTCCTAAACCCAACATATCTTGTATCAAAATACCGATTAGAACTTTTCTTGTCTGATCATCTAGATTTACTAATCTTTCTTTTAACATTAAACTTGCACTTTCTTTAAATTTTTTCTTGATGTTTTGTGATTCATTTACATCTAAAATTTCTGCACTTGAAATATTTACTTTTGAAATTAAATCTATTTTTATTTCTTCTAATAATGCTTGAGTTGCAACGCCTAATAATGGTCTGTTTATAACATATCTTTTTGTGGTTGTTTCTGCACCAGTTATTGTTATATTAATATCCATATCTTCAGCTTTCACAGAATAAGTTTCTATTACTGGTTGATTTTTTAAGTCTGGTTGAACTTCTTTTACTTCTGCAGCTATCTTAGGTTTAATTACACTTTTTTTTATTATTTTTTTCTTTTTCATTGTACTGATCTAAACTCTGGCTCACCTATTAATGGATAATGTATT
>PNOQ01000020.1 GCA_013824915.1 Nanoarchaeum sp.
AAAGAAATCTGAAGATTTTGGAGAATGGTATTTAGAAGTTATTGAAAAAGCAGAAGTAATGGACATGCGTTATGGAATTAAAGGTTTTCAAGTATTTATGCCTCTAGGAGCTTTAGCGCTTAGACAAATTATTAGAATGTTTGAAGAAGAATTAGAAAAAACAGGTCACAAACCTGTTATATTTCCAACAGTTATTCCTGAAAGTTCTTTGAAAAGAGAAGCTGAACATATAAAAGGATTTTCAACAGAAGTTTTCTGGATAACTAATGCAGGTAAAAATAAATTAGAAGAAAAATATTGCTTAAGACCGACATCTGAAACAGCTTTCTATCCTTTGTATTCCATATGGATAAGATCACACGTTCAATTGCCTCTTAAATTATACCAAGTTGGAAGCATGTTTAGATATGAAACTAAAATGACAAAACCTTTGATAAGGACTAGAGAATTTATATTTATAGAAACGCATACAGCACAAAAAACTTTTGAGAACGCAGAAAACCAAGTTAAAGAAGATAAAATGATTTTTGAAAAGATCTTAAATAACCTTGGAATAAAAGTTTTGGTTCTAAGAAGACCTCAGTGGGATAAATTCCCTGGAGCAGAAGATACTTACGCTTTTGAAACAGTAATGTCTGATGGAAAAATAATGCAGGTTGGAACTACGCATAATTTAGGAGAAAAGTTTGCTAAAGTTTTCAATATTAAGTATTTAGACAAGGATAAAAAGAAAAAATATGTTAATCAAACTTGCTTTGGTCCAGGTATTTCAAGAATATTAGGAACTGTTATAGCTTTACATGGAGATAATAAAGGAATAATATTTCCTCCAATAGTTGCCCCTATTGAAATTGTAATTGTTCCTATTTATACAAAAAATACAAAAACAAAGGTTTTAGAAAAATGTGGAGAAATTCTAGGAAAATTAGAAGAAAAAGGATTTAGAGTTCATTTAGATGATAGAGAGCAATATACTCCTGGATTTAAGTTTCATGAATGGGAACTTAAAGGGGTTCCATTAAGAATAGAGATTGGACCTAAAGATATTGAAAATAATAAAATAACAGTTGTAAGGAGAGACTTTCTTGAAAGAGTTACAATAGATGAAGATAAATTAGAAGAATTTATTCTAGAAACTTTAGATTCAATAGCATTTCAGTTAGAGAAAAGAGCAAATGAATTAATGTTAATACAAGACGCAAAGAACTATAAGGATTTAAAGGAAAAATTAAAAAACGGTGGTTTTATTAGAATTCCATTTTGTATGAGAGAAAAATGTGCTGAAAAATTAAAAAACGAAACAGGAGCAGAAATTAGAGGGACTTTATTTGGAAAAACTGAAAAGGCTGAAGGTAATTGTGCTATTTGCGGTGAAAAAACTAAAGAAATGGCTTATGTAGCCAAAACTTACTGAATTACTTTTCTCTGAAAACCTGACCAAACAAGCTATAAGCTATTATCCCTGAGATAAAATATGCTATTGCAAAGCCTACCCATGGAATGAAAAATAAAATTGCTTTTAGAATCATTGCTATTATCCCTGCTATTATCCAAACTATGAAATAATTGACTGTAAGTGCTTTGCTTATAACAAAGTTAAAGTCAAAAGCTTTACAGAATTTTTTGTTTTTCAAGTAGTTTAAGATTGCAACTGGAGAAAAATAAATTGCAACTAGTAATAGAACCAGTCCTAATAATATCAGTGGAGCTACTGTAATTAGTGTTGGTAATGCTAGCATCCAATGCTGTGATAAAAATTGTCTTACCTGCTCGTTAGTAACTTGACCTGCCATTAAAGAAGTCATAAATCCTTCAGGCAGAACTCCAGAGAAAACAGCTATTAAAGAGCTTGCTGCATAACCGATAGCAATTGTAAATACTATAATTGCTGGAATCATGTAAATGAATATTATTACGTATGATAAGAATCCTTTTATGAATAAATCCGGCAAATCTTTCCATTCTGTTAATTTCTTTGAAGGCTTGTTTTTACCTAGGCCTGAGTTTTCTATTATGTATCCTTGAGCAAACCAGTTAACTACTGGGACTATGCTTAGTATAATTCCTAGAAACAATTTTCCCAAGTCTGTAAACGGTTTTTTAATAGCTTCTTCATAATTTACCATTCAAAAACCTCCTAATCTTTATTTTAATTCTTAGTTTATAAAGTTTCTAACCATAATCTTTATAAATATTAAGTCTAAATTATAATTGAATTTCTGGTGAAATAATGGAAGAGAAAAGAGGTACAACAACCATTGGTTTAATTGCTAAGGATGCTGTTGTTTTAGCTGCAGAACAAAAATCTATTATGGGTTTACTGTAGATTCAAAAGTAGCTCAGAAAGTATATCAACTAGACAATCACATCGGCTTAACAATAGCTGGAGCTGTTGGTGATGCCTTAGCAATGATAAGACTTTTAAAAGCCCAGCTCAAGCTTTACAAATTAGAAAGAGGGCCAATAACTATTAAGGCAGCAGCTACTTTGTTATCAAATATATTACAAGGTTCAAAATATTTTCCATATATTAATCAATTTATTTTAGCAGGCTATGATAAGGAACCTGGCTTATATTCATTCGATCCGTTTGGAGGATTTGATTTTAAAGATAAATTTTATTCAACTGGTTCTGGTTCTCCTTTTGCCTATGGTGTTTTAGAGGCAGAATTCAAAGAAAATATGGCAGTCGAAGAAGCAATTGCTTTGATTATTAGAGCTGTTAAGACTGCAATTGAAAGAGACATTGGATCTGGAGGAAAGGAAATTCAGGTTGCTGTTATTGATAAAAATGGTTATAGAGAATTAAGCAAGCAAGATTTGAAAAAATATTTATAATTTTAATTTTTAACTAAGTTGTGAAAATTTATGTCTGAAGTATTGAAAGTTCTATTAATTCATTAAAAAGGTGTAGTTTAATGGTTGAAGAGAAAACTACTGATTTATTTGAAAAAGTAAAAAGCAATCTTCCTGACGATGCAAAAATATCAGATATAAGATTTGAGGGTTGTGAAATAGTTTTATACACAAAAAGCAAGGATTTCTTTGTTTCAGATTCTTCAACTATAAAAGATTTAGTTTCTTCATTAAAGAAAAGAATTATTCTCAGGCCAGACCCTTCTATTTGCACAGACATGGAAAAAGCAACTGAAAACATAAAAAAGCTTATTCCAGAAGAAGCTGGTTTAAAAGATTTAGATTTTGAACCTGAGTTTGGCTCAGTTACAATTGAGGCAGAAAAGCCAGGATTGGTAATAGGAAAGGGTGGAGAAACTTTAAAGGAAATAAGAAAGCAAACTTTATGGTTGCCAACAGTAAAAAGAGCTCCTGTTATTCCTTCTGATGTTGTAAAAGTCTTAAGAGATTTAATACATAAAGAGTCTGCTTTTAGAAAAGAATTCTTAGATAAGGTTGGAAAGCATATTCATAGCGGATGGAAAACCACTGACTGGATTCGTTTAACTGCTTTAGGCGGATTTAGAGAAGTTGGAAGATCTGCTTTGCTTTTACAAAC
>PNOQ01000040.1 GCA_013824915.1 Nanoarchaeum sp.
CCAGAGAATAAAACAAAATTTTTTAAATATACTGAAGTATACTTAGGTATAAGGTGAGGAAAATGGACGCTACAACAATAAAAATATACAGGGACACAAAAACCCAACTGGATCAGTTCAAAGAATACAAAAATGAAAGTTACGATGAAGTGATTAAAAAAGTGGTATTATCCATAGCTAAGACGTGTAAAACACAACCTGAACTTAGCAAGGAAACCATTGAGGCAATTGAGAAAGCAAGAGAAAGGATAAGAAAAGGTAGATTTCTAAGTAAAGCAGAGGCAAAAAAGAGGTTAGGTTTATAGTACAAAAAACGAAAAATATATAAGTAAGATATGTTTTACTTTTATTACAAGTAAAACTGGAGGTTTGAAATGGAAGTCGAAATAACAAGGATATCCGAAAAAGGTCAGGTTGTTATCCCAAAGTCCTTAAGAAAGGAGATGAATATCAAAAAGGCAGACCAATTCCTGATATTTGGGGAAGGAAACACAGTAATATTAAAGAAGATTGAAAAGCCAGCAATAAAAAAGAGCTTTGATGAAATATCAGCACCTTTGAGAAAGGCTGCCAAACAAGCAGGACTTACCAAAGAAGATTTAGAGAAAGCAATCAGAGATGTAAGAAATGCTTAAACTAGTTCTGGATACAAACACTTTAGTATCTGCTTTCTTCTGGGAGGGTGATGAAGCAAAATTATTCAGGGAAATAGAAAAAGGCCGAGCAATATTATTTATTTCAAAAGAGATTCTTCAAGAAATTGAGAAGGTAATCATAAGACCAAAATTTATAGAGGTAATGAATAAAGCCGGCTTAACCTCTGACCAAATCATTCAGAAAATTATCTCAGTTTCGAGGCTGGTAATAGGGCCTAAACTAAACATCTTAGTATGCAGAGACAAAGAAGATAACAAATTTTTAGAATGCGCACAAAACGCCAAAGTTCACTACATCGTATCTGGAGACAAAGATTTACTAAATTTGAAAAGGTATAAAAACATTAAAATTGTAACAACCTCTGAAATTTTGAGGCTTCTGCGTTAAAATAATATTTTAACAAGTTAAATTTTAAGGTTATTTTATGCCTGTTTTTTAACATCCTAAAAACGCAAACCTTAAATATAAGAACATTCTTACTAGTCTTACCATGGAAATTGAAATAACCAAGATGACTTCAAAAGGTCAGGTTGTAATACCACAGGGTATAAGAGAAAAAAAGAATATTAAGAGTGGGGAGAAGTTTTTGGTTTATGGTACAGACGACTCTATCATTCTAAAAAGAGTAAAGAGACTGGAAGAGGCAAAAGATATCAAGGAATTTGAGAGGGTCTTTAATTCTATGTGGAAAACAGCAAAGAAGAGAAAGATAACTAAGAAGGATGTTGAAAAAGAGATAGCGGCGTACAGAAAAGAAGCAAGGTAAAAAATGCTTAGAGTAACAGCAGACACAAATATATTAGTTTCTGCTACTATCTGTGCTGGTAATGAGTATGAACTTCTAAAGTTAGCCAAACTAGGTAAAATAAAACTAATGTTATCTCCACACATATTGGCAGAGTTCAAAGGTGTGATTTCAAGACCAAAATTCGGCTTTAATGATAAACAAATAAGTGAGGTTTCTAAACAGTTATTAATGGTATCTGAAGTAGTGATGCCAAACATTAAGGTAAATGTTATTAAAGAAGACCCGGCTGATAACCATGTTCTGGAGTGTGCTCTTTCTGGAAAGGCTGATTATATTGTTTCTGGAGATAAACATTTACTTGATTTAAAAAAGTACGAAAAAGTAAAGATTTTTAGAACTTGGGCGATGTTAAAAATTATTAAAGTTTAATGAAGAAAAATAATTCTAAGTTAGATTCCTAAAACTTTCGTAAGTTTTTCGGATTATTTTTGATAAATTTAAATAATATGAACTAATTCTCGGGTTTTGATGAAGCTAAAAAAGATTTGTCAAAATATCTTGGAAGATAATAAAGATGTGTTAGTTATAATGCTTATAGGTTCAAGAGTCAGAGGAGACTTCACTGAGAATAGTGATTGGGATTTTGTGTTTATTACAAAGAGAGGAAAAAGCTATGATTTAAGTAGAAAATACGAAGAAGAGATTTCCAAAAAAGTAGATATTAGTGATTATTTGGTTCAGGTTCATCTTTGGCCTTTAAAGTTATTTAAACAAAAACACAAAGAAGGTAATAGCTTTATTTATTGTTCTCTGCGAGACAGTAAAATATTGGCTTCAAAAACAAAACAAAGCTTTACATTGCCAAAAATCAACAAAAAAGCTGCTGTAAACAGATTTAATCTTGCAAAAGGATTCATGTCTGACATCAAACTTTTTGCCAAGAAAAAGAAATTTTACATAAGCTCATTTTGCAGTATGCTCGGTTACTCAGCAATGCATCTTTTATGGACAGTTTGTATGCTAAACAATTTTTGTCCAATATCTAAGCACACAGTCCTAAAACAATCAAAAAAATATTTTGGTGAGGAAGAATTTAAAACCTTGAAAAAGGCTTACAGCTTTTACGCAGATGAAAATCTTTTCTTGCACAAAAACGTTAGGAAAAAAGTTTTTCTAAAACTGTTTAATGGGTTAAATAAAATAATTAAAAGAATTGAAAGGCGGTATCACATTAAAAAGTGACCAAGAACAACCATAATCTTAGGAAAAATATTTATATTATCCAAACTTGATCTTAAAATAGGATGATTTTTGATGAAAAGGATAGGCAGGCAAAGGTTTACATAGGAGCTAAACAAGTTAGGGGTAAGACTTCTGCTGAGAGCTTCAAAGCAATGTTGGACATGAATGATGCTGTGCTGAAAATTTGTATTAGTTCAATAAGATCAAGAAAACCGGATATTTCAGAGAAAGAGCTTTTAAAGGAGTTAAAAGATATATATCGTAAAAAATGAGAACTTATAAGGAGATACTCAAATCAGTTAGTAGTTTTCTGAATAAGAATAATATTTCTTATATGATTGTGGGAGCAGTGTCAATTGCTATCTATGGTGAACCGAGAACAAGTGCTGATATTGATATAATAATTCAGTTAGAAGGAAATGTTGGAAAATTTGTTGAATTTTTAAGAGATAATAAGTTCAGCATTACCACAAATGATGTTGAAGAAGCCTTAAAAGAAAAGACTCACTTCAGTGTTTTTGACAATAAATCTGTTTACAGGTTAGATATTAAAGATGTTTATACAGAGTTTGATAAACAAAGCTTTGAGAGGAGGGTTAAAAAAAGAATAGACAACCTTGAAATCTGGGTCAACTCTCCAGAGGATGCAGTGCTCTCTAAGCTAATGTTTGGTTCAGAGCAAGACTTAAATGATGCAAGAAGCATACTATTAAGGCAAAGAAACCTTGATATGGACTACTTAGGTAAAATGAGCAAAGCGCTCAAGGTTAGTGATAAGCTTTCTAAATTATTGGAAGAGATAAAAGAGAAGGGAAATTAGAATTAATTTAATAAGCAATCATTCTATTT
>PNOQ01000036.1 GCA_013824915.1 Nanoarchaeum sp.
ATTTTTTCATTAAGAATGGGATTAAAATCTTCATCTAGTAAATTACCACTTATGATAAAAGTTGTGTTATCAAATTCCAAATTCCTTATTTGCGTGAAAACTTTATAGTAAGCAGTCATGTCTCTATCTTTACTCATAATAAATGAGTATGGATTATCGGCAGTATCAGAAATATTTCCTAATCCATCACAATCATAATCCCTAAGATGACTGAATGGTCTTAAATCAAATGGATCTTCTACACTAACATCATAAATTCCTTTAGATAAACCATAAACAATATTAGATGTAAATTCATCATGCTCGCGAGTATATCTAATATCACCATTAACATTTACCTTAACGCCTGTTAATGGCAAATTTATAATATCTACTTTAGAATCTAAAACAAATGTGTAATACAAAGGAGAAACTTCTAATTCAAAAGCTGCCCGTCTTACTAAGTTACCGCTTGTTCCGGTTATTATTATTTGATATGTACCAGCATGTGCTGTTTGGTCTGCATATATTATCATCTTAGAAGTAAAAGTTGGGTCTAAATTGTTTTTGCTAAAAATTATGCTAACACCAGGTGGCTGTCCTGATGTTGACAGCCTAACAGGTCCAGGTGCTATTTTTCCACCAACTAAACTAACAGTTACAGTTACTGTAAGGCTTGAACCATTAAGCACAAGGCCAGTATCTGGAAACACAGTAACATTAAAATCATATTCACCTTTTATACTTTCTATAAATATTTTGCAACTACCATCTTCTATTGTTTTTTTAACAGTAATGTCTTGAATTATACCTTCTATAAGAAAAAGTTTTTGTTCAAGAATAACGCAATCTGATATAAGTGGTTTTGGTTCAATTCCTTCAAATTTTACATTTGTCTTTTGTTCTACTAATTTAAAGTCTATGGATGCATAATATTTTCCGTCCTCTTTATAAATTTCTATTATGTAAGGCATACCAGAAGTTTTGAAAGATATCGAGCATTCACCTGGACAAGAACTTGCAGTTGTTATTGTTGCTGAAAGATGATCTAGCAATGTTAAAGGTTCTGCATAAGTTTTAAAAGCAAATACACTTGAAAGAACACCTTTTTCAGAAAAAATAACAGAAAGTATAGTTAAAACTACAATAAGTGTAGCTATTAATATTATAAAATCTTTTGTAATTTCAACCATTCAATTACCAAATTACCCATATGTAGATTTTAAAGCATTTTCTAATTCTTTAAATCCTTCATAATTTTTAGATCCTTCCTGCATGTCAGTATAATTTAAGTCTGTATAAGGATATCCAGGCCAGCTTATTGCAGCTTCAGCCATTACTTGGCCAAATGTTACAGGATCGAATATTCCCCACCTTTCGAGAGTATTTTTTAAAGTTAATTTCAAACCTGTTTTAGCAGAGGAAGTGCCAAGAGTTAAAATAGTTTCAGCAATAGTCAAAATATCGGATGTTGCCCAAATTGTTGTGTATGCATTAACTAAAGCTGTGTCTGCATAGCAATAATTAGAACGACCTTCAACATCGACTTTTATCGGGTAGACAAAAATGGTGGGTTCGCCTTCAAGATTAGTTTTCCAAACCTTTGCTACAGCAAAGCAAGGACTAACAACATAAAATCTTGGATGAGAAGGAATACGTGCCAAAGCAGCTTGCCAACCTGCCCACTGTTTCCATACTTCAACTGGCCTCCAAACTCTAACAGTATAACTTGTAGCATTTTCACTCAAATAGTAAGGATCTTCATATTGGGATGCGTGAATGTAAAGGCAAATAGAATTTCCTTTACATCCTTTTGTCATTTGTCCCAATATCAATCCCTTTCCGATCCAACTATTAGATGGAACAAATGCTGTTCCATCTATGAAAAGCATTTTTCCAAATTGTTTCTTTGCATATTTTATAGCAAATAATTTTTCTAGTGGTATTGGCATCGCATTATAGTCTTTGTCATAGATTCCTACTATCATTCTTAATTGATTTTCCATTAATTCTTGTATTTCTGGGCTATTAAGACCCTTTTCTGATTCAGCTAATTCTTTGACAAGGTTTGTTAATTGAAATTCTTCAAGTTTTTTAGCAAATATATCATTTATAACATTTAATGGTGTTCCTGGAGGTTGTGACATAGCAACTGTTATATAATCGCTTTGTAATTGATTTGCAAAATTTCTAAGTCTAGCTTCATAAACCCCAAAATATTCGTCATATTTAGGCAATTTTTTTAATTCGTCTATCACAAAATCTGCAAATCTTCCTCCGTATGCAGGAGGAACGTTAATAGCGCCTCCCTGAGTTGTTGTTATAATGTCTCCCATTCTAACAAAAGATCTTGTTAAATCAGATTCATGATAAAAAGCAAAACCTCCACCTTCTTCTTTCCATACCCTTTCAAAAACTTTTACTGCATCTTTTGGAGTAATATCAGGCTGTATTGGAATTCCATACTGAGAAGCAAAAAATTTTATCCTTTGTTTTAATTTAGGGCCATAATCTTTGCTTTTAAGCAATTGTCTAACAATTTTTTCTCTAAATTCTTCCCCAAGGTCTATCGTACTGCCGTCTGATAAAGTTATCATTATTTTTCCTGGATCTAATTCTGCTATTTCTTTTGCTACTTCAGCTCTTCGAGCTACTTCCTTGCCAGTTTGCATTGTATATTCATCAGTATCAAGGTAAAGATTTCTTTTTAAATAATCTTTAAATTCAGATATCCTTTTCTTAACTCCATCTTTCACATTATATAATTTTTTTATCAAAGATGGTTTCGTAAAATCCCATTCTTCTGTTTTTCCTGTAGGATCGGTTGTAAAATATTCAAGTATATCTTTAGCTCTTTGCTCTTGTCCTGCTTCTTTCAAAGATTTATAAATATATTCCATTTGTTCTTTTGGATTTATCATTATTTTTATATGGTTTGGTGGAGGTGCTTGCCCTACATCTAAAAGTTCAATTTTGTTCCAATCAGCATCTTCTATACTGCCAGTTGAAGAATATACAGCAATCTCCTTTACTTTTTCTATAAAACCACCACGTACCATCGGATCTGGTACAGTCTCAACAACTGTTGCTGGTATATCTGTTTGTTTAAAAAGAAGCTTATCACCAACAGCATAATATCTTAAAGCTCCTGTAGCAGGATCAACTGTAGTTTCTATAAAACCTACTTCACCTAAATATTTTATAGTATGCATTGCATCTGCTTCACCAAGTTTGTCAGTGAGTACAGAAACCAAGCGACCTTGTTTTACAAATTCATCTAATTTATCTGCAATCAAATCTTCAAACTGATCTGTATGAGTTAGGTATTTTAAAAAACCCATCCCTCTTTTTTTTGCTACATCTAATCCTTTATAAGCAAGTTGCAGTGATTTCCACCCCATATAAATTTTTGTTAGTTTCCATAAACCCTTTAATCCAATAGACACACCCCTCATTCCAGCCCAAAAAACAAAAGAGCTTCCTGCAC
>PNOQ01000035.1 GCA_013824915.1 Nanoarchaeum sp.
TAAAAACAAAAAGTGAAGTTGAGGATCTTAAAGAAAGGGTGGAGAAATTAGAAAAATTAATAGGAGTTACTTTTAGCCAGCTTAGAGAAGCGATTCAAACAGGATATCAAGAAGTATCTAGAAAAAATCAATCAAAAAGATAGGTCCAATTAATCCAGAAGATATCAAGGTTTAAAAACAAGTTTAAGGGGGTGTTATAATGGTAGATTCAATAGGACGGTTGCCAATCGGAAGAAGCCCTATGATGGGGAGAAAAAGAAAAAATTTTTTGCAGAAAACAATACAAAAAATGGAGCAATGGAGGGATAAGGCTAGAATAAATTTATTCCAACAGAGAAGAAGGTACAAGCAAAAAGTTGAGAGAAATCAAGCTTTAATGAGAGCAAAAAAATCAGGTAGATTACTAAACCTTAATCCAAGCAGCAAACTTGGTGAGGTGGGATTCAAACCAAAATCTATCCATAGATATGGACTAACGCACTCTACTGTTTCCTCAAAACCAAGATACTCTATAGTTAAACCAAGAGAAAGAATTTATGGAAATAAATGGAAAAAGCTTAAAAAAGAGGGGGTGTAAAATGACATTTGAACATTCTAATAATACTGCTTTAGCAGACCTTATCGACAGGATTCTTGACAAAGGACTAATAATAAATGCTGACATAAAGATAGATTTAGCAGGCACTGAAATTTTGGGAATAAAAATAAGGGCAGCACTAGCAAGCTTTGAAACAGCTGCTAAATTTGGATTAGCATTTCCATCAGGCACAAATTTAAATGCTCCTGCATGGAGACAACTTGAATGCAGTCCAGAGGCTTTTTGTCCTGAATGTGGTAAGGCTCTCTATTCGAAATCTGAAAAAATATGTTCTTGCGGTTGGAAAAGTATCACCATAAAGCGAGAAAATACGAAATTGTTGGAGGTTCAACAGAAAAATGAAGGCTGCAATCAAAAATGCAAAATTAATGAAAGTAAACCAAATCTGGAAAAAGCATAAGCCACAAGGTTTAGGATTTAGTGACACTGATGTAATTATTATAGAGCTGAAATCTACAGATGGTAAGCTATTTACACAATGTTTTTATTGTAGATTAAAGGCAGATGGCAGCTTAGGACATAGCATTACCAAGACAAGTGAAAAAAGGCAGAAAGAGCTTCAAAATTTTATAAAGAAATATATCTGCCAAGACGAAAATTATAATATTAAAAATGACATCAATACATGGAAAGGAAAAGAAGTAAATGTAGAGAAGATTAATGGTGGTTTTATTATAAAAATATAAAAGGGCTGAAAATAAACATTTTTAAAATTAAAAGGAGATGAAAAAATGAAAAAGAAAAAGGATGATGAAAATGAAAAAGGCATTGTTGAAAGTTTTTTAGGAGGAATGCCTGTATTTGGGGATTTTTTTAAAGAGCTGGCAAAGACCGAGACTTTCAAAGAAAGGTTTAAAGAAGTTGATGAGAAAATAGAAGAAAATTTGAGGAAGGGATACAAAAAGAAATGGGGGTTTGAAGCCAACATCTCTGTAAGACCAATATTCAATGAGGTAAAGGAAGAAACTTCTGAGATAACTATCAGCGAAGATTACTTTTATGGAAAAAAGGGCGATAACCTAACCCTAGCAGTAAAGGTTCCAAAAGAAGATGTGGATTTAAAGATAAAAGGTAAAGATTTGTTAATCACATCAGATAACTTCGAGAAGAAAATAGTACTGCCTGGCTATTTTAGGAGTATCAAAAGAAAGCAGTACAAAGAAGGGATTCTGGTGCTTGAGCTAACAAAATGACTATTAAGGTTGATAGTGATAATTTGAAGGAGGGATTATTAGGTTTAGTTATTGCGTTAATCGAAATCATCAAAGAAGTCTTACAAAAACAGGCGCTTTATAGATTAGAGAGCGGCTCACTGAGAGAAGGAGATGCAGAAAAACTTGGTATCGCTTTCATGCAGTTAGACGAAACAATTGAAAAAATCAAAAAAGAAAATAATTTAGAGAAAACAGCAGATAAAATAAGAGCAGATTTAGATAATTTAGTTGATGATACCATTACAAAATTAATAATTGACCCTTTATTATTGGAGGCAAAAGAAAATGCCTAGTAATGCTTTATATGTTTATGGTATAGTGAAATCTAGGCCAACAGAATGGAGAGAGCTAGGCGTTAATGAAGAAAATGTTTATGCTATAAACGAAGGAGAATTTAATGCTTTAGTGCATAATTGTGAAGAAAAACCTTATATCTCCGAAGATCCAAACAAGATTAAGGAATTAATAATTGCACATAATAAGATTTTAGACAAAGCAATGAAAGATTTTAATGGGGTTATACCTTTATCTTTCAACACAATCATAAAAAAAGGAGAGAATTCACCAGAACATAATTTAAAAAAATGGTTGGATGATAACAAGGAAAGGCTAGGAAAAACATGGAATAAAATAAAAGCTAAGAGAGAATATGGCATAAGAATTTACTACGAGAAAGATAAATTAGTACAAGAAATATCTAGCAATACAGAAATAAAAGAACTTGAAGAAAGTCAGCAAGGAAAAAGTCAAGGCTTAAGTTATCTTTTACAGGGAAAACTAAAATCCAAAATTAATGAAATTCTTCAAAATAGGATTAACCAATTTAAACAAAAGTTTTTTAATGATATTAAGAAAATAACAAACATAAAGGTAAATACCTCAAGCATTTTTATTGACGAAGAAAAGGATTTACTACTAAGCTTATCAGTACTAGCAGACAAGCAGCAGATAGATAAGGTCAAGGGAATTCTAGAAGCTGATAAAGATTTTTCATTTCAATTAGCTGGCCCTTTTGCTCCTTATTCATTTGTTGAAAAATGAAACAAAATACTAATATTGGAATTGTTGAATTAATAGATAGGACATTGAATAAAGGGGTTATTCTAAATGCTGATTTAATCGTTACTGTTGCTGATGTTCCTTTATTAGCCGCAAATTTAAGATTAGCTTTAGCAAGTGTTGAGACTATGTTAAAGTATGGTGTTATGAATGATTGGCTAACTGCAGTATCATTGAATAAGGAAGAAAATAAGCCAATGAAGATTATAGAAGCTTATTGAGGGAGTAACTAATCCTTTATTTTAATTCAAACTTCCCACTAATGTGCATAATTTAATAATATATAAAGATTCTGTTTTTGGGTAACTCTTTATACAAAATTTAAATACCCAACAAGCTTAAATACTATCTTGGGGGTGGTTGAAGATTGATAAACTAGTGAAAGAATAGTCTCGATTTTTGAAACAAAATTAAAAACAAATCTAAAAACTAATTCGTTTTTATAGTTGATATTTATTGAAAAATAAAGCCTGCATT
>PNOQ01000037.1 GCA_013824915.1 Nanoarchaeum sp.
TTTCGTAACAAATAAAGAAACAAAAGTTTTATCAAACAATGAAACAGAAGTCTTATAAGAAACTTGATTTATCTACTATAAATAATAAAAGGGGGTGGTTTTTAATGGTTTATGTAGCAAAGCATAAAAGAAAAGTAATGGGTAAACAGATTCATCAGACATTATTTGAAAAGAGAAAGAAACTTGATGGGACAGAATCTTCTTTATCAAAAATAAGGAAAGAGATAGAAAAAGAAAAGGTTGAATCTGAATATCTTATTCCTGAGGTAAAAAATTGGATAGAAACAGATTCAGTTAAGGAAGTTAAAGAAAGGGTTAAAAACTGGCTTTCTTTAAAGCACCCTGTTCATATTATTGGGCCAACTGGTTGTGGAAAAACACTTCTTGCTTTGCAGATAGCTAAAGAACGAGGAAGGCCAACAGTATGGATTAATGGAGATGAAAGTATTACAACAACAGATTTAATAGGCGGCTATTCGCAAGTTGAAGTTACTTCCATAAGGGATAAATACATCCATAACGTCTTCAAGGATAAAGATATACTAAAAGCTGATTGGGTTGATAATCCTTTAACCCTCGCGTGCAAATATGGTTATACATTGTTTTATAATGATTTTAGCCGGTCAAGAGCAGTTGCAAATAATGTTTTGCTTTCTATATTTAGTGAAGGCATATTAGAGCTGCCTACACAGTTTGGTGAAGGGCGTTATGTAAAAGTACATCCTGATTTTAGGGCTATCTTTACATCAAATTCTATAGAATATGCAGGTATCCATAGACCTCAAGATGCTTTATTAGACAGAATGGTGGGGATTTATATGGACTATTATGATAGAGAAACAGAAGCTAAGATTATTGCTGCTCAATCTGGCATCAAAGAAGAGTACGCATTATTAATAACTGATATGTTACGCTCGTTAAGGAGCAAATCCCCACCAGAGGAACTTATAGGTACAAGGGCAGGTGTAATGGTTGCTCAAGCATTAAAACTGGCTAATAGATGTGATAAGCGATCTATAAAACAATTACTGGCGGATGTTGCTACTTCAAAAACAAAGAATCTTAACCATTTTAATGAAAAAATGAAGATTATAGAAAAATTGTAATTCCATAAAATTAGAATGGGGGTGAAAGAATGAATATTATGGAAGTTGAAAAGAAAGTTCTCCCTGAAATAAAAACACTTCTTAAAAAGGAGCCTGAGGCTATATCCTCTATAGAGAAAACTAAAGAGGGATGGATAGTACAGTGTGATGTGCTGGAAAAAAAATCTGTTCCAGAAACCTTTGATTTATTGAAGATTTTTGAGTTTAAATTAGATAACAATGCCAAAATTACAGGATATAAGCAACTCAAGAAGATAAGAAGAGGAGATCTTGGTTAAATTAAAAAAATAGACAAAATGGAAATAAACAAAATTATCCCTCTAGCTAGTCATTGTTTGCATCTATGCAGTAACTCAAATATAGAAGAAACTATATTTCCTTATTTGATGGATGCAGATGCCTTTGTGACAAATAATACTGAAGTGTGGAAAAAACTCTTTGATGAGAATAAAATCAAATGCCTAATAAAAAAGCCAGATGAGGTAAAACAGAATGAAAAGATTGTTGTAGATGGTACTTCGCTAGCTAATGATTTTAAAAAATGGGAAAAGCTATGGAAAAAGCAGAAAGCTATTTGTATCTATAATATAGATAAAATAGATCCTTTGATATTAAAAGACTTGGTTAATTTTCATGACAAAATGCTTTTATCTATTAATAAAATAAGAATGCTCTCAGCTAAAAAGCTGGAAAAGGAAATAAATGATCTTAGTCCAGAAATTGTTGAAAACCTAGTTAAGAGAGAACTAAGAAATATAATCTTATTTTTGCTTCTATCAAAACCAATGTCTGGTACAGACTTAGTCAAAATTCTCTATACGAAATTTAGGGTGTTTATATCTCCTGGTATGTTATATCCTACTTTGCATGAATTAGAGAAAAGAGGATTACTAAAATATGAGTATAAATTAAAAAATAAGATTTATACTGTCCAGGAAAAAGAACAGGCAGAACTTTTGCTAAAAAAACATGCAAGAGTTAATAGCTTGTTATCTGAATTTTTAGTGAGTAAATAAAAATGGAAAAAGAACAGGAAGAAATTGAAGAAGAAAATGGATACCTATATGTGTATGGAATAACAAATAAAAATGTTAAATTAGAGATGAAAGGTCTAAAAGATAGACCAATTAAAGAAATTAATTTTAAGGACATTTCAGCTTTAACAAGTCTTTATCCAACTTTGCATCCGATGCTAGAAGAGGAAGAAGCTATGCAACATGCTAATATACTAAAAGAAATAGCGAAAAAAACTACAGTCATACCTATGTCTCTTGGCACAGTCTTTAAGGACCAAGAGATTTTAGAAATAATTTTATCAAAATCTTACAAAGCAATTAAAGAAACAATCGCATTAATAGATAATAAAATTGAGCTTGGAGTTAAGATAATAAAAAATCAATTAGATGACATAGATAATGGAATAGCACTTGAAATTTTGGAACCATTAAATAAACTAAGTGTAAAAAGTGTAAAAGGAGATAATTTTAGTGATAGGCTTTTATTGAATCATTCTTTTTTAGTTGAAAAAAATAAATTTTCAAAATTTTCAGATAAAATAGCAGAGCTAGAAAATAAGCACAAAAATTTAAAGTTCATTTATACAGGACCATGGCCACCACATTCATTTGTTAATATAAAAATTAGTGGAAGTTAAAAATGTTCCTCATGGATGATTTATTGTTTAGAAGCTTGGGAATTTCATTAAAACCATTTGATATGATATGGTATTTTGAATTAATAAGGGATTATGCTTTAAAAGAAAAATATAACATTAAAAGAATTAATAATCTGATAAAAGAAAACAGATTGCTTTTTGAAATTGGCGAAATAACTGAAGAAAGCTATAAGGAAAAGCATAGACTGTTATTAGAAGAACTAGAAAAAGCACAAGAAATAATGGAAAATTTATCAAAAGATATAAAGATTCAAGAAGGAATATAAATTTACAATAGTGTTAAAATGCAAATAAAAAAAGGAATAGGAGATAAGGAAAGAATCTTAAGATATCTTTTAAGAGAAGGCAGTGTATGTAATACATATAAAGTAGCAAGAGAAGTAGATATGGAAAGGTTAGAAGTATTAGAGATATTAAATGAATTAGCAAAAGAAGATAAGATAAAATTAATGCATGGTTCAGTTAAAGCAATTACCAAAGAATTAAGCGAAGAAGAAAAAATAAAAACAAAAGGTGAAGTTGAGGAACTTAAAGAAAGAGTAGAGAAAT
>PNOQ01000039.1 GCA_013824915.1 Nanoarchaeum sp.
AAATTATCTTAGGTGAAAAAAATGAAAAAAGAGATCGAAAGTATATTTGTAAGCCCGGATAGTAGTATATTGGAAGTTATGAATATTATTAATTCTGCTCCTATGAAGGGATGCCCTTCAGGTATTGCTGTTGTAGTGAATGATAATAAAGAACTATTAGGAATTGTTACGGATGGAGATATAAGAAAAACAATAATAAAGGGAATTATAGGACTAAACTCAGCTATTTCCCAGATAATGATTACTGATCCAGTTTTTGTTGATGAAAATTTATCTTATGAACAAATGATGGATAGCCTTATAGATAAAGTAAATCTAGCTAAACAAAAAGGTAGATTAAGAGACGGTAAGATAAACAAAGTTTTAGTTCTTGACAAAGACAGAAAGGTTCTAGATGTTTTATCCTTATATGACATGTGGAAGGATTCTAGACCAAGAAGGAATGTTTGTGTTATAGGTGTGGGTTTTGTGGGTCTTACTCTTAGTTTAGTTCTTGCAGAGAGAGGGTATAATGTTTTTGGTGTAGATATAAATCAGGATAAAGTAAATGATTTAAAAAATGGGAAAACTCCTTTCTATGAAATTGGATTAGATTCTTTATTAAAAAAACATATTAATAATAATTTTAAAGTTGAAACTAAATTAGAAAATAAAGATAATGATGTGTATATAATCTCTGTAGGCACACCAATAAGCTCTGGTGGAGAACCTGATCTTACGGCCCTAAAAGGATCATGTGATACTATATGTGGTTTTCTGAAACATAATGATTTAATACTTTTGAGATCAACTGTCCCAGTGGGTGTTACAAGAAAATTTGTTATACCTTACATTGAACAGAAAACAGATCTTAAATGTGGGAAAGATTTCTATGTTGCTTTTGCCCCAGAGAGAACTATTGAAGGAAAAGCAATACAAGAATTACAAACTTTACCACAAATTATTGGAGCTTATGATGATAAAAGTTTACAATTAAGTACTACATTTTTTAGAAGACTGTCGAGGAATATTGTGACATTAGATAGTTTAGAAGAAGCAGAGATGGTAAAATTGATTAATAATTCTTTTAGAGATCTTGGATTTTCATTTTCTAATGAATTCTCATTAGTTTGTAGCGAACATAATATCGATGCATTTAAAGTAATCCTTGCTGCAAATGATGGTTATCCTAGAGATAAAATACCTTTACCTAGTCCAGGTGTTGGTGGTTTTTGTCTAAAAAAAGATCCTTATCTTTACAGTAAAAGTGGAGGTTCTAAATATTCTTCAGAACTTTCAGTCTTAGGCAGAAAAATAAATGAACATATGCCACAACATGTAGTTGACAAAGTAAACAAGTTTGTATCTTTGAAAAACAAAACAAAATCTGCAAAAATATTTTTAATCGGTTTTGCATTTAAAGGAGAACCTGAAACTTCAGATATAAGAAATTCGTCTACTCTCGATATACTTGAACTTTTGAAAAAACAAGGATATACTAATCTTTATGGATATGACCCAATTGTTCCTAAGGATGAAATAAACTCTTTAGGATTAAATTGTGTTTCATTAAATGAAGGATTTAAAGATGCTGATGTTATAATGGTGTTAAATAATCATAGAAGCTATATTGGTTTACCTGTATTTGAATATTTGAGCACTTGCAAGAAACCAGTTTTATTCTTGGATAGTTGGCATCTATTCTCTAAGGAGTATGTAGCTAAAGAAGGAGAGATATATTATTCTAGCTTAAGTCATGATGAATTTTAATTTTTTTATGTATTTTCTCCTAATCTACCTGTGTATTTATCTCTAGAAAGTATTTCTTCATCCCACATATCAATTCTTCCATATCCTCTCATTTGATTAGCCAACTTAGCATAATCACATATTTCTTTTAATTCATCAAATTCAACTGCAACTTCATGTGTGGTTGTTGGTTTTCTTTTTCCATCTGTTGTTGTGTTATGTGTCGGTTGAGGTAAATATCTACTCAATGTAAAATGTTTTTCTAATACATCTATGCCCATTGTCAACGCTGCTTTTGCTGCTTCTGTTCCTAAAGTATGATCTGAATAGCCCACGGAATTAGAATATTGTCTTAACCATTCTATTCTAGATAAGTTTGCTCTTTCTAATGGAGTAGGATACATAAGTACACAATGTAAAAGAGTAAAATCGTGTCCCTTGAGTACTTCTGATGCATGAGCTACTTCATCTGGGTGTGATCCTCCTGTAGACACATATATTTTGCTAAAATTGTTTCTTAATGCATCCAGAAGTCTATAACTTTTTAAATCATAACTTGCTACTTTTATCGAATCTAATCCTAATGATTTTAAAAAATCTATTCTATTAATATCAAAAATTGTTGTTAAGAACTCTACATTTCTTTGATTACAATATTCTATCATTTCTCTATGCCATTCATCTCTAAATTCTAATTGTTCATATCTTTTTTTATCGGGGTCTGTGCTTTTAACGTCTGAAGCTTTCCAAGATTGAAATTTAACTACATCTACTCCTGCGTCTGCTGCAGCCCTTACTAATGCCTTAGCTAAATCTAAATTTCCATTGTGACAAGATGAAAGTTCTGCTATTATTTTAGTTAACATTTTTTATTCACCCCTTCTGCAATTAAGAATATACCTTCTTCTGGTGCTTCATTATAAACTGAATGAAATCTAACTTCTTCAAAATAATTTTGTAAGAAATGTTCTAAGCTTTTTTTTGTGAAATGTGTATAATGATTATGCCAATCCCATCTATATCTTTTTTCTTCCACATATTTTTCATTAGGAAATCTGTTTGGTACACTTATAATCATGCTTCCATTTTGTTTTAAAAATTTTAGAGAATGTTCCATTATTCTTTGATGTTCTGAATGAACTATATGTTCGAAAAATTCGGTTGCGGTTATAGTATCAAAACTTTCTGGTTCTTCATGTATATCTTCTACTGGGAGATCCACAAATCTTGTAATATCTCTTACTTGTGCGCTTTCTTTACCTAAATAACCATTAGCTACACCTATTAACTCACTATCTATATCGACTCCGAGGATATAACTTCCAGGTTGAGCTTTTCTAGCATACCTTATTGTTACATTACCACTGCTACATCCGATATCTAATATTCGTCTACCTTTTGGAATTTCGACTAGTTTATCTA
>PNOQ01000017.1 GCA_013824915.1 Nanoarchaeum sp.
TGGACAGAAACTAAGAAAAGATTAGATGAATTAAAAGTTATTCCAAATGAATCTTATGATAATATCTTAACAAGAATTCTTAATTCTGGGACTGTAAAGGTGAAAAAATGAGAATTATGATTTTTTCAAATAGTATACAAGGAAGATATGGTTATAGCAATGTTTTTGGAAATGTTGCTAAATCTTTAAAACAAGCAGGTCATTCTGTTTACTATTTTGGTATGCAGGATTTAGGTCCACCTTGGATTGACGAAGATGGAATAGTTAGATTAGGAATAAGATATCACGGTTGGGGTGCAGATTGTTTAGAAGATTATTTGAGAATATATAGCATAGAAGCATTACTTACTGGGATGGATGTCTGGTTAGACGATGCTCAATATATTCCACCTTTATGTAAAAAATTAAAAATCCCTTTAATATCACAAATTACTGTTAACTCTAGTCCTTTAAGCCCTTTTCTTGCTAGATTTGTTCAACAAGCGGATTATATTGTTTGCCCTAGCAAATTTGTATACAATGAAATAACAAATGCTGGTTTTGGCGGTGATGTTTATAACATAAATCATGGAGTTGATACAAATATTTTCAAACCATTATCAGAAGAAGAAAAAAATGAAATGAAAAGAAAATTAAAAGTTGAAGACAAGGAGTTTATAGCAATTACTGTGATGAGAAATAAATCTCATTTACAAAAGGATTTTGCTGCTTTATTTAAGGCATGGAAATCTTGTTTGGAGAGTATTCCTGAATTTGCTCAAAAAGCAATATTAATTTGCTTGACAGATTATAATGAACCAGGAGGATTATTAATTAATATGCTAAGAGATAGAACTGGTTTAACACCTTTTATTAAATTTGTTTGGGCTAAACCTACTAAAGATTTATCTTCTTTAGAAATGACTTGGGAAGGAAATCCAGAAGGCATGCTTCATAACGCTAATATAAACTTCAATGCCTATGAGATGGCAAAATTCTATAATATTGCTGATGTACATATTATCTCTACTTTTGGAGAATCTGCAAACTTGCCAACAATAGAGGCTTTAGCATGTGGAACCCCTTGCATATTTACTGCATGTACAACAGGACCAGAATTAGTTGACGAGCCAAAAACTGGTTTGTTAGCAGATGTTGTAACTACTTTAACTACTCCAATAATTTCTGATATTTTTGTAACAGATGCTAACTCTTTGGCAGAATGCATAAAGAAAATGTATGAAGATAAAGAATTTAGGAAAGAATGCTCTAATAGAGCTTTGGAATTTTCAAAAAACTTTGATTGGAATATTATAGGAAAAAAATGGGTTGAATTATTTGAAAAAGTTTCTAATGATATGTTAAAATTAGACTATCAACGAGGGAGGCTAGGTGTATGAAAATATGTGTTTTAGGTGGAGTAAGACCAGATTGGGTAAATTTAGTTGTTTTATTGGAAGAATTTAAGAAACAAGGACTAGATTATTTTACAATACATTCAAAACAACATTATGATTGGCTTTTAGACGGAATATTTTTTAAAGAGATGAACATTGAAGAACCAAAATATTTTTTAGATATAGGTTCTGGTTTAGAAGGAGAGCAAACATCAAAACTTCTTGAAAGGTCTGAAAAAATTCTTTTAGAAGAGAAACCAAATCTAGCTGTTTCATTTTCAGATGCTAATCCTTCCTTGTATGCATTAGTCGCATCAAAAAATTTAATCAAAGTTGCTCATTTGGAGTCGGGGATGCGTTCGATGGATTTTAGGATGAAAGAAGAGAAGAATAGAAGGATGATTGATTCTATTTCAGATATTTTATTTTGTCCAACAGATATTGCTTATGATAATTTAATAAGAGAAGGGATTAAACCAGAAAAAATATTTGTTTCAGGAAAATTAATCTTTGATGTTCTTGAAAAATTTAAAGATAAAATAGATAAATCAGCAATTTTAGAAAGGCTTGGAATTAGAGCTAATGAATATATTGCTGTAACTCTCCATCGCCCAGAAAATGTTGATGATTTTTATAATTTATCTAATTTATTAGAAGGTTTGAATTTAATTTCTAAAGAATTTGAATTGCCGATTGTTGCACCATTGCATCCAAGAACAATTGAGGCAATAAAGAAGTTTAACATAAAAGTTGCTGAAGGAATACACACAATTAATCCTTTAGGATTTTTTGACTTTGTTAAATTAGAAAAATATTGTTTATGTTATATTGGAGATTCTGGTACAGCAACTGAAGAATGTTGTGTTTTTCATAAACCTGCAGTTACAGTAAGACCAAGCACAGAAAGACCTGAAACTGTTTTTTGTGGTGCAAATATGATAGCTGGCAATCAAGACGGAACCTTTAATCCTGTAAGCATTTTAAGAGCAACTCAAAAGATGGTTGAAAGTGATAGAAACTGGGAACTTCCAGAAATGTATGAACCTGGTGCAGCTAAATTTATTACAAAAACTTTAAAACAAAAGGAAGATTGGATTATGAAAAAGAAGGTGTTATGGGATGATTAATATGAAAGAAAAATGGATAGAAGTAAGAACAAAAGATAAAGGTTGTAAACTATGTTTTGCAACTAAATTTCATAATCTTTATTTTACTAATCCTAATATAAAAAATTGGCACTTCTTTTTTGAGCCATTTGGTTTTATTTTAAGATTTGAAGTAAAAGATTTAGAGAAAGGAATAAAAACTATTAAAAATATTTGTAAAGAATTAAAATTAACTAAATTTAAAATATTAACTTCTTATAGTGAAGAAAAAACTTATAAAGAAGCATGGCAACACGTTAAAAGATATTTCACAATAATTTCTAATATTTCAGTTGCACTTCATAATAAAGATAAATTTAAAGTTGGTAAAGATTTTAACTTAAATAAACTCATTCATTGTTTCCTTAATCAAAATCTAGAAAATTATGAAAACGAAATGAATTTTCATCTTAATAGTTGGTTTAGATTCATGATGGCATCTCATTTAAAAGGTACACAAGATTTATTAAAAAGATTAAAAAAGAGTGGAATAAAATGACCAAACTAACTCCATTAA
>PNOQ01000005.1 GCA_013824915.1 Nanoarchaeum sp.
GTATAAACCAACTAGCGGTTATGTTGCAAGAGCATTAGCAAAAGCTGTTAAAAAAAATAATACACTTGTTGTAATGGGGGATGTTGTATCTAGTAGTGTAGAAAAACCTGGAGGTGGAACTAATCAAAACGATGTAAACATAAGCTATATAATTGATATTCCAAGTGATGCAAATATTTTAGATGCTTCTTGGTTTATAGAAGCAGCATGGGTAGATAACAAGTTTAAAGCTTATATGAATGGCGTTTATATTCCAGGTAGTGCTGGGACTGGATGGAAATTATTAACTAATATAAAAGATTATATGCATCCAGGAAGAAATATAGGAAATGTAGTATATAGATTTGGTGCTGGTGGAGATACTGGAGGGGATGACGGAGCTACACATATTATAGTAACTTATAACACTTCACAATTATCTACTTTAGAAAGATTTGATAAACAATATTTTCAAACTGTAATCTCAAATTGTTCAGTAGAATATAAAAAACCAGTATTTGTACTTGGTGACATTTATAATATGAGTGTTCGTTTTAATCTTAGTAATACAACTCAAGTTAAAAATGTGACATTAAAGTTTATGTGGAATGGACAACTTTATAACATAAGTACAAAAAATGTTACTAATGGATTAGTTGAGTGGAATAACACAGAAATTAAAAATAGCTTGAATCCTAAAGGAATATTTTACAGTATGCTTAGCGGAAGATTTTTTTGGTTTGTAATTCATATTGACAAGTATAATAGAAATGAAAACCTAGGTTATGAAAGAAGGATTATTGGAGAAGATTCTTTTGTAAATATAAATTATTCTGAAACCGAAGAAATATACAATTATATTGATTTAACTAGAGTATTATCTAATTATTCATATTCAATACCAGCTGGTATTTCAGGGTTTTACAGATATGTTAGATGGAACTTTAATTTAACTAATAAAATACCTTTAATGGCAAAATGGCAATATGCATGGCTATATTCAGATGGCTCTAATCCTAGACAGCTTGCAAAAGCAAATGATATAATACTTTATAATCATGATCCAGCAAATACTTCAAGTGACCCTCTTATAGTAGAATTTGCAAGATTTGGTTATGATACTAGTCCAGAAGGAGTTCTTATAAGTGGAAATAATAAATTTGAACTTAACTTTTCTACAGGTTATGCTGTTAATCCGGTTAATTCTCTTGGTGAAGCTACATTTCTGATACCTGCCTCAGTAAGTTATGATGGTATTTTTGAAAATAAAACAGGTGCAGAAAGTGATGCTAATCAAAGATTAAGAAACATATTAGGTGAAGATGTTTCTGCAACTGAGATAGTTAACCAATCCTATAGTGTCGCTGGGGTTCCTTACATGTGGGGACCAGTAAGTGTAAGAATAAGGATGTGGACGTAATGAAAGGGATTTTTTATAGCTTAATGATAGCTTTATTCTTAATATCTTTTCTTTCATTAATAATTTTTTATTCTCAGACACAGACACAAAACATCGATATTAATATTAGGGCTAATGAACTAGAATACTTCAGCAAAAGTGTGGAAAAAGACTTAACTAGATTTTTAGAAATACATGGAAAAAGAGCTTTAATATCTGCTGTTTCAAAGATTGTGGTTAATGGAACAGGACTAGATGACGCTCAGCTAAGATTAACTGAAATGATAGAAAATGGAACATTGTATAATGAGCCTGCTCCTTTAGTTGATACGAGTAATTTGCAAACTTGGAAATTAAATATAAGTAACATAGCTTCTGACTTAGGTTTCGATGTAGAATTTAAAAATATAGGAATAAATATAACTCAAAATGATAGTTTTAATATTTTGTTTAACGCTAAGGTCTACATTAACATTTCTGATGAAACAGTTAATATGGGTATTCTAAAGAATATAACGACATTTACACTTGTTTCTATAGAAGGTATAGAAGATCCGATGTATCCATTAAATACTTATGGAAGAGTTATAAGATTTATAAAAGCTTCTAATGTTAGTAAAAATACTACTCCTTTAGTAACAGGGCAAAATTCTTCTGGTATAGGAGTAAGTGGAGAAGCATTTGTAAAATTAGATTTTCAGGCTTCAGATGTAAATTCTAGTAAAATACTTGTAACAAACACCATATCAGGTAAAGAATCTATAGCATCTGGATTTGCAGGTGTAGTATCCGAAACTGATATTATTATACCTCAAGGTTTTTCGAAACCTATTATTTCAGAAGCAAGTGGGGCAATCAGTATAATCAAAAATGAGACAAGAATATACTTAGATATTACAACCAAAAAAGTTTGGGATTTAAGCAATTTGACTTATGATATAAAAAACGGATATTATCATAACTCTAGTGAAGGTGCAAGTTTTCTAGATAGATTAGAAGGCAATCTTACTTTGTCTCCAAAATATCAGTATGGTTTAGAATCTTTTGTTTATCTACCGGACTTAACAAATGCTAACCTCCAAGTAAATAGCCAGTTAAGCGTTTTAGATCATAGGTACTGGAGAAATGTTGCTGGAAGTCCAATAAGAAATGGTAATTATGACCCTGTTTATACTTGGTTTAAAATAGATAGTCAATACGCAACCTTGTATGGAATAAATGAACTAATCTAGGCTGGAGTATAATATAGAGTAACCAGATGATTTGTATTCATATGTATCGAACAACCATAAGAAGATTCTTCGCATAGAGAGAATGGGCAATCATTACCGTCTAGAGTCCATTTTAAAATACCGCTACCAGTTATATAAGCTGGGATTACACAAGCTGTTGAATCTGCATCTACCTGCAAATCAAATGGGGCTGTAGAAGTCATAGATGATTTTACATCATTGACATAATAACTTACAAAAATTTTCAATCCATCTGGAAATGAACTTAAGCTTAACGTATAATTTATTCTCTGA
>PNOQ01000013.1 GCA_013824915.1 Nanoarchaeum sp.
ACGACTGATTTCTTCAAAGATTTTGAAGCTGAAAGGGTTGCAGAATTAGATTACAATCATAGGCATCAACTAAAATTAAATATTAAAGATAATAATCTTGAAAAAAGAATATATCATCATTATGGTTCAAAGGCAGCAAGAACAATCGTAGCAAGCTTATTTGCTTATGGTTATCATGAATTATGGAAAAAGCCTGTTAAAATTGATAAGTTTAAAGAATATACTTCAAAAGCATTTGAAGATTATTGTTCTATGAAAGGAATTGAAGAAGGTTTAGCAAGAAAGATTAAAAGATTGTCTTTAAATGAAACTGAAGTTGGACATTTGATAGATAGAAAATGGTTTAAAAATTTATATGAAATAAAGGATAAAAAAATTAAACTTAAATGCAATTTAAAAGTAATATCACCTAAGATTTAGTTTACCACTAAAAGTAGTAAGAAAATTTTATAATAATAAGACTTTATCTAAGTTATTGGGTATCAATGTATTTTATAAAATATAAAATCAATAAAAATATTATGAAAGGAGCAATAGACCCAATAACAATTATTCTCATTATCGCTGTTATAATTTTTCTTTTGTTTATTGTCGGTATTATAAAACCTTCAGATATAATTAACTTTTTTACTGGTGTAACTCCATGAAAATTGATAAAGCAAATATTCTATCAGTTATTTTAATGATTTTGTCAATTTTAGCCTTTCTTTTCTTGATTTTTTATTTTCAAGTGCATAGCCCAGAGTACCTTACTCATGAACAATTTTATTCAGCTATGACTGTCATTGGATTTGCGTTTTTTGCCGGATTATTAAGTGTATGGATTAATTTATCTAACAAATTAACTGATTTTGCAAGAGAAATTGGAGAAATTAAAGGCTCATTAAATCAATACATGAAAAACCATTCAAAAAATAAAAACTAATCATAATAAAATAAACTTGTATTACCTTTTTATTATCTTTTATTTCAACGTTTAAATAACTTTTTTGAATTTATTTTATGTTCAGATTTTTATCTTTTTACTGATTTTTCTTTCCCAAGAAGTTAGACGTTGTTGAACATAAATCAAGTCATGCGTTATTCCTCTGATAGGATAGACTGTAAAAGCCTTTAAAAAAACATTACTTACAGGCAGATCTTCTTTAGCTCTTACTTCTTTTAATCTTGGCAAGCCATAGGCAGTCGTAATGCCTCTTAGTATAAAAGATAATAAAAACAAAATCTGTAAGCCATTTAACCAGAAAATTGTTAAATTTGAAATATATTGAGATAAAAAACCTCCTATCAAAGGTCCAATAAACAAAGAAATTCCAACTATCATTTTATAATTTGCAATGTATGAAGGTCGTCTATCTGGAGGGGTTATATCTAAAAGATAATTAAAGGTTGTTAAATCAAATCCACTCCAAGCAATTCCTGCAAATATGCTAATAAGTATTAGCTGAAGAACGTTAGAAACAAATAACCAGAAAAATGGATAAAACACTATAAGTACGTTGCATAAACTCATTATGTTTTTATCGCCAAATTTGTCAGAAAGTTTTCCCCAATATCTTTGCATAAAAATTCTTACTAAAACTTCAGTTGCTACAACTATTGCATACCACTCATAGCCAATTCCCATTATGTTTAGCATATAAACTGTAAAAAATGGCGATGCAATGTTAACTGCAAAACTTAGCAGTGACATATGTATTGCAAAAGGATAGAAGTTACTGTATTTTTTAAATTCTTTAATAAATTTTAAAATGTTTAAACTCCTTTTTTTGTTTTCTAATTTATAGCTGGTTTCAGGTATTTTTGTTAAATAAAAATATGAAATTAATCCAAAAATAAAAGCTAAAAAGAATATTATTGAAAAGCCAACCAAGCTTTTTGTTAAACCAAGTATCCAACCTGCAAGTAATGCTGTAAAAAAGCTAAAGACACTTTGTATTGTATTTCTTTTTCCAAAATAACTTCCCCTAACTCTTTCAGGAACCAATTTTCCCATCCATGAAGACCAAGCTGTGTTAGCAAAACTTAAAATAAAATGTGATAAAGTTAAAAGTACTATAAATAGCCATACTCCTTCTTTTAAGAAGAATAAAGGTATTAAAAGAATTGGCAACCAAATAAGCCTTTGTATCAAGCTTAGATTTTGACATACAGCCTTTCTACTTCTTTTCTCTATATACTTTCCTGTAAATGGCTGAGATAATGTAATAAAAAGATTTGGAACAGAGCTAAGAATTCCTATTTCAGCATTACTAGCTCCTAAAGCTAAAGCAAATGGCGTTGAATAAGTGCTGGTTATACCCTCCATTGCAGAATAAGCAGAACCATCTTTTATAGAGTTTTTTAAGGCTCGGTCCGTTTGTTTCTTCGATAAAGACATAAACTAATATTTAGAAGTGATAATTAAAAATATGTTCGATCCTTTAGAATTAACAAGAAAAATGGAAGAAATTGTTTGTAAGAATTTAGAAAAGAAATATTACAGATTTAGACCTGCAAAATTTTATGGTGGTATATCAACATCAGACTGTGTAGGGTGTAACCTACGCTGTATTTTTTGTTGGAGTTGGAAATATAATACAAATCCTGAAAAATATGGAAACTTTTATTCGCCGAAAGATGTGGCTGAAAAATTAGTAACAATAGCAAAGAAA
>PNOQ01000011.1 GCA_013824915.1 Nanoarchaeum sp.
TTAACAGATATTAATATCACAGAAATAGTAAATTAGTTGATTATGTTATGTAAGTATAACATAAAATTCATACCCAAACCGATATTTCCTTCCATCTAGCATTATACAGTTTTAGTGTACTAATTACTTTAGATGCTTTTTTAGGATCAGCTAATAAAACCGCTTTTGTCAATTTTTGTATCCCTTTCTCTCTTAGGACACCAATTGTCTTTGTTACATACTCTTTTTCTTTGTATCTGCTTTTTGATATACTGCCATGCAAAGCCCTGTTTAGTTTCATCCTTTCTTTTTTTGGAACTTCCGATGTATCATAAATTATGAGTGTTTTTGGGCTTAGCTCTTTTGTTTTTAGTTTTACGTTAATAGGTTGTCCATAAAGTAAAATGCCTTCCCCTGTTAATGCGCTTATTATTTCTGTTTCTTCAGGCAATTGGTTTAAACTAAAATAGCTAACTTGAATTTTATTATGCTGAAATTTATGAATCTGGGTTTTCAGTTCATCTATATTTTTAATATTATGGATTATAGCGATGTCTATGTCAGAATTTATTGTGTCTTCCCCTCTTGCTACAGAACCAAATAAAATAATCTGTAGGATATGCTTATTTCTTAATTTTTTTATTTTATTTACAAATTCCACAGCAATCCTAAAGTTATCCTTCATTTATGGTGCCCTCATTTTCTTTTATGATCCTACTGCAAATCTCCTTTACCTCTTTGCAGTACCCTTCAGCGTTCTTTGCTATTTCTCCATTCTCGCCTTTGCCGTAAACATGGCTTGGCCTTAAGCCATCCAACTTTTTCATGGAATCCCTTATGATTTCTGTATCTTCCCCAAGCTTATTGCCTTCTTTTAGAAACGAAAAGATTTGATTATGCTTTATATCTTTATTTTGCTTCACAACTCCTAACTTATGTAAAGCTGCATTTATGTAATGTGCAGAAATAAGCATATAAATTTCTACTAAAGCTTCATAGTCTTCTTCAAAGTCTAGCTTTGAGGCGCTCCTCCCTAAACGCTCAATCTTTTTTAAGTGGTTATGTATTCTCATCTGTTTTGTTAATATAACATAAACCTATTTATATATTTTTCGGTTATATTGATATCACATATTACCTTTTTGCATAAACAGCATTCAATGAGGATACTTCCAGACAAAATAAAAGAATAACAAAATGATGTATCATAGATCTTTGAAATCCTTATGTTGTTAGTTATGTTCGTTCTGTCCTGTTTTATTTTTTAAATCATAAATTATTGCTTAAAGCCCTGAATTAATTTTAATAAGTAAGTAGAACTAAGGTAAATAAATTTAAGAAATAATTTTAATTAGTAAGTATTATAGGTTAAATCTGTAAGAAGGTGCAGCGTTATACCAAAAGATTTAAATAGTTTGATACATCAATATTAATAAATTATTAATTTAAGTGTATCAAATGAGCACCATTTCAAAAAAAGAAATGAATTTAATTTCTTTCCTCGAGTTAAATGAAAGATTTTTCTTTACAAGAAATTATATAAAGCAATTTTTCAAAAACTACAACGAAATGAATGTTTATCTTTATAGACTAAAGAAAAAGGGCAGAATCATCAAGCTTAATAAAACAAAATACTACTTAATACCAGTAAAAGCTTTCAAAGGGCATTGGTCAGAACACCCATTCATCATAGTCGATGAAATATTTAATGGAAAAGATTACTATATCAGCGGAATGGCTGCAGCTCATTATTGGGGATTGATAGAACAAATACCGACACAAATCGAAGTTCATTGCACAAAAAAGCAAGGTGTAAAGCAAGTATTCAATTTTAAGATAATTTTTAAGAGAGTCAGGTTGATAAAACCAAAAGATTTTGTTAAACAGAAGATAAAAGAACACACTTTTTTTATAGAGTCTAAGAAAAGGGTTGAGAAATGGCTGAAATCAAGATAATTTCAGAAAGTAAGCTAAGGTACATAGCTGGTGAAAGGGGATTTAACCTTATCTATCTGGAAAAAGATTATTTTCTTACTTTATTTCTTTATCTCTTAAAAGACGTTGAAGGACTTTGTTTTAAAGGTGGCACAGCGCTAAATAAGATATTTTTGAGCCATAAACGACTTAGTGAAGATTTAGATTTTGTATGTAAAAAGGACATACTAACTGTGAAAGAGCAGGTTATAAAAATATGGAAAAATAACAAAAATTTTTTTCCAAAATATAAATTTGAAAATGAAACACCAAACTTTTTTCGATTAAAAATCTTCTATAACAGCTTTTTCTCAAAGACAAATTATATACTTCTAGATGTTAATCAAAAAGCTTCTATAATACTGGCACCACAAAAACAAAAAATATATCCTTTTTATGAAGGAATACCAAATTTTGAAATTTTTGTATTAAGTCCAAAAGAACTAGTGGCGGAGAAGATTAGAACATTAATAACAAGAAACCAGCCAAGAGACTATTTTGATGTTTATAACCTATTTGAAAAGGGGCATAAAATAGATTTGAAGTTAGTTAAGAAAAAAATGGAAGAAGTAGGACAAGAATTTGAAGTCAAAAGAATTTTTAAGAATGCGCAGAAAATTCACTCAAGATGGGACACTGAAATAACACAGTTAACCAATGAGCCAGTGAAATTTAT
>PNOQ01000028.1 GCA_013824915.1 Nanoarchaeum sp.
CCCTTCGGGACGCATTAGGATTAAGAAAGCAACCCCAACCCACTTTGCAGTACATTTGCAAGCCCTCACAAGCCCACGCTAAAACCCAAGGCTCGCAAAAGAACTGCAAATTTTCCTACCCACCCTTAATTTATTGGTTATATTCTGTCTAACATATTAAATAAATGATCTAACTTAGTTGTATGATAAATATTGTAACTATTTGTAATACTTCTTGGTGCTTATGAAACAACCTTAAATTAACTTAATAAACAACCACTATGAAAAAACAACATTTATTTATCGTATTGTCATTATTAATATTGACAAGTTGTACTACTTATAGAATTGAAACATCAATTCATAATAGTACTAGAGACACAATTACTTCTCTTGGATTTCAAAAAGGTTATCGAATTAACCCTCAAAACAAGCCAAATCTGATTTTATCTAAAAAACTTTTCCCAGATTCCACCTTTAAATACGATAAAAAAATTAAAATTAAAAAAGGTGAATCGCTATTCTATTATGCAAGTTCTTTAAAATCAAATGGACTAGTTTATTCAGGTTATCATCGTTTTGAAGAAAAAGAATCCCCTTTCAATTATCCAATCGATAAGTTTAATAAAGAAAGCGCATATACTACTGATAATGAAATTTTAGTAAAACTCAATCAAGTTGGTTTAGCAGAAATAAATAAAGGGGATAGATTGAAAATTTCTTTCGTCACTTCTGATATTTCTAATATTTTAAGTTTACTGCCAGCCATTGTAATAATTGATACCACTAAAATATCAAGTAATATTGTACCAAATAATCCAAAAAATATTACCTATTATAAACCTAAGGAGTTATCGATTATCCCAGAGCCATTAGTAATTAGTGGTAATACAATTGAAGAAAGTTTTAACATTGAATCAGACGGTAATTTAAGCACCCAATTTAATGTACCTCTTACTACAAATTTAAATCTAAACATTAAAAATAAAGGTTTTTATAGAGTAAAACTTACTGCTAAAAATGCAGGTTGGATTCCTGTAACATCTCAAAATGTCAAAAGCCCGTTAGAAAGCATTTTCAAATTAGATACAATAGGTAATTATATAACGTTGTTAGACATATACAACAAACTTTTATTAAATAATAAATATAGACTTTATACAGTAGAAGAAGCATATGTTTTTAGTGAATTAATTTCACAAACAAGTCAATATATTGAAGATAATTCTGCTTATGAAGGAAACTATGGTAGTGTAATTACTTCAAAAGGAGCTTATTCAAGAAATGACAGAGAAGATTTTTTAGATTCTCGGCCCGTAACACTTGTTTATGTTGCATTAACTAATGATAAAACAAATGTTACAAAAGAGATAATTAAAAATATATTGATGAAAAAATATTTGATAGATTTAGTAGCTAAAACCCCAGTTAATAAAGATATTGAGAAGGTTCTAGATGGTTCAACTATAAATTATCTAAAAACACTATCAAAGCTCCAAATTGATAACCAGCTGATGAAGATTGAAGATACATTAAAATCAATTGAAAAGTGATATCAACCTCTTAGAATTGAATTTATTAAAAAGAATATGGATAGTTGATAGAATAATGAGAGTGTCTCTTTCTTTTGAGACACTCTTTTTTATCTCTCTGTCTCTCCCGCTTTGCGCCCTTCGGGCGCATTGGGATTAAGAAAACAACCCCACCGCACTTTGCAGTATATTTGCAAGCCCTCACAAGCCCATGCTAAAACCCAAAGTTCGCAAAAGAACTGCAACTTTTCCTACCCACCCTTACTATATAGTTTAAGTCCTGCTTATCGAAAAAATAAAAGTCGAATTTCGGGATATATCAAGGTCGTTTACAACAACTTTACAATAAGCAACAGGAGTTTGAATCTTGAAAGCAAACCGAAATGTCTGCCAATCCGTATTTTTGTCTTCTAAACTTATCTACAGTATGCACAAATTCATTACTTTAGCAGAAAAAAGAAGGTGATACTATCAATAGAAAATATAAACAAATCATTCGGAGAGCGGAAACTATTTGAAAATCTCTCGATGAAACTTGAGGCTGGAAAAATTTACACTTTGATGGGTGCCAATGGTTCAGGCAAGACAACTTTGTTTAATATTTTAACTGGTTTTGTAAAAGTTGATGGCGGTAAAATTCTTTTCAATAATACCAATATAACATCAAAATCACCAGCGGAGATTAATAAACTTGGTATTTCCAGAACATTTCAAGACTTAAGAATAATAAATGGGCTATCTGTAAAAGAGAATGTGTTAATGGTATTAGAAAAGAAAATGTTCCACATTACAAAGTTTAAAGAGTTTAATAAAGTAGATATTATTCTTGAAGAAGTTTCACTTTTAGACCATAAAGAACATTTAGGGAGTGATCTTTCTTATGGTCAGCAGAAACTCCTTACTTTAGGCTGCTGTCTTGCAAATAATCCTAAACTATTGCTTTTAGATGAGCCTGTTGCTGGTATAGACAATGTTAACAAAGAAAAAATTAAAGGAATTATTTTAAAACTCAAAGATGAAGGTATAACCATACTACAAGTTGAACATGATCTGGAGTATATTGATGCAA
>PNOQ01000003.1 GCA_013824915.1 Nanoarchaeum sp.
TGATGGTTTTAGAGTTTATTAATCCTTCATCATTTGAAAGTTTTTGTAACACATAAAGAAAGATTTAAAAAGTTAAAGTTTAAATTATTGCTAGAGGGGATATGAAAAATTTAATTACATCATTTGTTTGTATATTGTTTTTGTTAATAGTATTCTCTATTACTTTGAATGTAGAAGCAGCCACATACTATGTTTCTCCTACTGGAAATGATAATTCTGGTGATGGATCGGAAGGCAATCCTTGGAGAAATCTAAGTAGGGCAATATATGGTGCTGGAAAAGTTGCAGCAGATAGCGAGATAATAATGGAAGATGGATATTATTTAGAAAATGCAACTGCTCTTGGTGCGATATATACAGATAGTACATATACTATCCGTGCCAGAAACAATGGGGCGGCCATACTTCAATGTGGTAATTGTACTACTTATAATTTGTATATGGGTGGCACCGCTGGGGCAGGTGCAACTATTTCGGGAATATTTATTAATAATACTCTTGCTAATACAGACTGTTTGGGTATTAGGGGGAGTAATGTTAAGGCTTTTGTTTATAACGTTACAACAAGAGGATGTAAAGATTCTATAGAATTTACAACTACTGGCAGTACGATTAATCAAGGAATTATTGATAAATGTGACTTGGAAGGAACTAGGGATGGATATACAATAAACCTGCAAACTAGTGGTACTACTAATGTAAATATAACAAATAATAATTTTACTAAACAGATTACATTTAATACCCCTAATTCAGGAATTGGCTATGTTAATAATTCGATATATGGAGATATAAGGGGGAGAGCAGGTATAGAAAAATATTTGAATATCACGCCTATAGTATCTCCCACAAAAATAGACTTTTCGAATGTTAGATTAACCCAAACTTATCCAATTGAGAATTTTACATTTAATCAATATGGGGATGTATCTGAAAATGTAACTGTAATTTATTTTCTTAACAGTACTGGATTTAGAATAAGAAATAACAGTTTTGGTCAAGAAAACAGTTATATGAACATTCATAACACCAGTTATATATTAAATGTAATAAACATAAATACTTGGTCCGGTAATATTACTATTGAGAATAATTCATTTTATCTTAACAATACTTATGCAGGTATTGATGCTTTAGGAGTTCTCGAAACAGGTATGTTAGACAATATCTCTGTGACGGACAATTATTTGGTTATGTATAATGGAACATATGGATTTAATTTAGGTTATTGTGTTAAAAATTCTAAAATAGTAAACAACACAGGATATGCAATGACTGGTGATATTTCTCATTTTTTTGGTCTAGGTGTCGAATCAAGTGTACCAACAGATCAATGTTATAGGATGTTAACTAATAATAATATTTCTAACAATCTTGTTTATGCTCCTACAAATGATATCGGGAATATACATGTGATATTTATGGGTTATTGTGATAACTTTAGTGTTTTAAATAATAATGTGCACGGTGGAAAATACAATTATGTTTTAAAAAATAATCATAACGGTATAGTTAATAATAATCTTGCAGCAAATGGAACTTTTTTTGGAGTGTTACATAAAGGTGGAAGCAATGTGACCTATACTAATCTGACTGTATATTCTAGTATGCATCAATCTGGTGCATATCCCTTGTCTATAGGAATAGAGTCTGGGAACCCAAATTATACTAGTGTAAGTAATGTAACTATTTATAACTCTACAATTTATTCTGGAATAACAACTACAGAAACAATAATTAATCACAATGCAAGTGTTAATGTTTACAATCTGAATGTTAATAAATCTAAAATCGTGTTTGATTCAAATCCATTATCTAATCTAACTATGTATTATGAATTAGCTATGATAATGGATGAAAATACTACTATGGATATGTCTAATAATTTAAATGAAACATTTTCTTATTCTGACTTAAACTATACTACTTCTTATTTCAAAAGTAGATTTTTTAGCCCAAGTCTAAACTTAACTTATTCACCATTTGCATATAATGTAACAACTTTATCTGCAACATCAACTGGTTCTTTTGAGTTAGAGTCTAATTATACTTTAGATTTAAGGATTGTATCTGGATGTTCTGAAAATTGTGAAGTTACAGTTACGAGTTCTTCTAGAAGACGTAATATTACTTGCGTAGAAAATTGGAATTGCTCAAGTTGGTCTAATTGTAGTTCTGGAATTAGAACAAGACAATGTAGTGATTTAAACTCATGTGGAACTGAAGTGAATAAATCAATAACTTCAAGAACTTGTGGTATACCTGTTTCAGTTGAAGAACCTGTTGTGGAAGAACCACAAGAAGTTCAAAAATTT
>PNOQ01000044.1 GCA_013824915.1 Nanoarchaeum sp.
CCATAACTTTTATATATTTCTTAAGTTATTTAATTAACATGAAAGATTGTATATTTTGTAAAATTATAAAAAAAGAAATTCCTGCTAAGATATTTTATGAAGATAAGTATTGTATTGCTTTTTTAGATGTTAACCCAGTTAATGTTGGCCACACTTTAATTATTCCTAAAACACATTTCGAAACTATTAATCAAATGACTAAAGAAGATTTAGATAAACTAACTGAAGCAATTTTAAAACTAAGCAAAGGAATAATGTGCATAGCTGATGGTTTAAACGTTCATCAAAATAACAAACCTGCTGCAGGTCAAGCAGTTCCTCATGTTCATTTTCATCTAATTCCAAGATATTCTAACGATGGTTACAAATTTGACTGGAAACTCAAGAAACCGGTAACTGAACAAGAGAATAAAGAGTTTTTGAACAAAATAAAAACCTTTTTAAAATAGCTATTGACCTGTTTCTCTATGGCGCTTTAGCTTAGCTCGGTATAGCACCACTTTCATACGGTGGGGGTCCCCGGTTCAAATCCGGGAAGCGCCATATTTTAATTAATTCTCATTATTTTATAACAATCTAAATATATCGCTTATTGATGGAGAAACAGCCACTCTATACGTTTGAACTTGATCACCTTTATGATAAGTAAACTCTTGGGGTATAATTTGTCTAAAATAGTTTAGCATTTCTTCGGGGCATTTATTTCCAATTGATGCAAGTATAGTAAACCCGTCAGGAGCCTGGATAAATGAATCTCTACTTAAAGAATATCCCTTCTCTTCGATTTTGTCATGATATTGATTCCACAATTCTACGCATGCTTCTTCAATTAACCTTATATCCAAACTCATATTTTTTTGATGATCATATGACTATTAAAATTTTTGGTTTTAGAAAAAACTCTGGAATTTCCCTTCGGGGCGTTACACTAAATTTCAGCCCTAAATGATATAATTATCTTAATTTAACACCTAAATCAGCTAATTCTCTTTTCAGTTGTTCCGTAGATTTATACAAGATAGTCTGCATTCCCATTTCCCTTGCAGGAATTAATGCATCTTCTTGGTCATCAATAAAAACACATTCTGAAGCAGGTAAACCTAATCTTCCTAATGTAATATCATAAATCCTTCGTTCGGGTTTGAGAATTCCTTCTTCATGTGATAACACTAAAACATCAAAATGTGAATACCATCCTCTCTCTGTATATTTCTTTGAGTTGACAAAATCAGAATTTGATAAAATTGCTAGTTTATAATTTTCTTTTAATCTTCCAACTAAATCTAGCATTTCATCTGTTGCTTTCCATGTCGTTGTCCATAAATCAAATATCCTTTCCATTTGGTTATCAGAAATAGGAACTCCAAAATATTTTCTAAAACATTCTTCAGCAATAATTTTTCCTCTGTTGTAATCAGAATCAAAAACAACTTCTTTATCAGCATGAAAAGTATCTTCAATTCCTAAAACTCTATATGATTTATTAACAAAATCAATAAAACTTCCTTGAAGATACACACCGCCAACATCAAAAATTACTGCCTTTACCATGCTATTCTAGGGAACTGGCCTCCATATATAAATATTATTGTACACTTTCATACGCTGGGGGTCCCCGGTTCAAATCCGGGAAGCGCCATATTCTTTAAACAAAACATTTATATTCCTTAAATTTCAAATTATACAAAATGGCTAAAAGAAAAACAAAAAAACAATCATGTAAACATAACTACAACTGTTCTACAAATTGTAGTGTTTATGGATTAGGTTTTATTGGCGCAGCAATATATTATATTTCTACAGCTACAGGATTTTGGATGGGTGTATTAGGTGTATTGAAAGCAATAGTCTGGCCAATATTCGTAGTTCATGGGTTATTGAAATTTTTAGGAGCATAATTAGTTAAATTTTTAAACCATTTATTATTTCCTTCTTTGATTTAAAATGAGCTTAAATGATAATGAATTGAAATACCTTCAAGAAAGAGGGTTCGAACTTATAAAAAGATCACCCAGGCGTAATGATGTTTTTCCTTATCTCTGTTTGAATTCTCCCCAAGATGAATCAGATATGTATTATCATTACAATGAAATAGGGGGCGCTATGTTTCTTAGGAAAATAAATCCTTCAAATGTTAAAACAAGTGAATTAGTAGAAGCTGTAGAATTAATGGTGGCGGGTGCTATGGATTTTGATGGATTTATTTTCACAACACAACCAGGCCAAAAAATAAAAATATTCATGACAGAT
>PNOQ01000002.1 GCA_013824915.1 Nanoarchaeum sp.
TATAAATTTATCTTACGCGTGGAACTCAAAAACTCATTCAGCAATTGTAGAAAAGTTATATTATTCCGTTCCATCTGAATTAGAATCCAAATTAAACCTAGAATTAATGAAAAATGGCTCAACAGCACCAGATTTAGTTTTTCATGATCAAAGAACACATCATTACCCAAGTTCATACAACAAAACCATTTATTGGCTAGAAAAAGCAAAAGAAGAAATAAAAAATAATGATTATGAAAACGCGAGTTATTCATTTGGTGTTGCAACCCATTATATATCAGATTCAGTTATAGCACCTCATTATGTAGAAAAGGAAGATGCAAAACTACATACTAAATTTGAATATCAAATCACAGAAATAAAAACTAAATGCAATAACAATTCATACAATATAAACAAAACACTAGAAAAAGCTTCAATAGAAAATCAAAAAGACTGGTATTCCTGGTTAAAAAATCAAGATAAAGAAATTCCAGAAAAAGAATTAGACCAAGCAATGAATATAATTTATTCATTATTTTTAGAAACGTTTAATACACATTGCGAAGAAAAAACAACAAATATAAGCTATTCATCTTTTTCATTCAATTCAACTATTATTATTTATATTATTATAATGATAATTGCAATTGTATTTATCTTAAAGTTTTCTAAAAATTAATTGCCCTGTAATATTATCATCTACATATTTTTGAGCTTTTACATTTAGATTTCCATCACTTAAATATAACAAAGGTAAGCTCTTAGCAGTTGATTCTTTTAACCCATCTAGTAAATCCTTATCAGAAATACTTTTCTTGCTCTTATATTTAACAAAATATCTTAGTTTTCCAAGATTTGAAGGAATATCCACAATAAAATTAATTTCTTTTCCTTTTTTAACAACATTTTGAGATATTACATAAATTTCTTTTGAATTAAAGTAATCATTGATAAAATCTCCGGACAATTCGGAAACTGCTTTCTCTTTTATTTCTTGCAAAAGTTTAGGTTTTTCAACAATTTCTTCTTTAACCGGCTGTTCAACAGGTTTTTCAACTTCTTTTACAACTTTTTCTTCCACTACTTTTTGAACTTCTTCTACTTCTTTTTCAACAACTTCATCTTTTTTGTTTAATATCTTTTTTATAACATCTTTAGCTTCATCATTAGAAGTTAAATACCATTTCCAGAAAGTCTCATGATTTTCATTATAATTCACACTTAAAGAAATAGCATAATCTTTCAAATCTCTTAAAGCAACTCTCATCCAAGGTGGAGCTTCACTATCTCTAACTACTAATTGTTGACTTAAAATATCATAAGCTTCTTTTACTTTATTGGACAAGTGAACTGCTAAATTCATCAATTTTTCTTCTTGTCCATCACAATAATAAAATG
>PNOQ01000004.1 GCA_013824915.1 Nanoarchaeum sp.
TTCTATGATTTGTGCCAGTGCTCTGTCTAACGCAAAAAACAAATTTTTGTCTTTAGCTCTTGCTTCAATAATTTTATTTGCCTCAACTTTCACACTAATTTCATACTCACTCTTTTCTTTTATACTAACTGTTATTTTTTTATAGTTTTCAACAGACATAGCTATTTGTCTAGTATAATTTCCAATTATTTTTTTAACAACAACTAACATACCCATATTTAAATCATCAAAATTCTCTAAAAAAATGCTTCCGCCAAGTTCAATCATTCCTCTTTTCATATAAAAATCAGAATAATTAAGGCTTTCTATTTCGAATAATTAAATTTAATAAATAAAAAATTAAGTAAAAATATAAAGTATTAATTCATAACTTGTTTAACTGTTGGGATTAAATACAATACTTTAACTCTGTGGTCGAGGCATAGCATATGCCCCTTTATCCATAAACCTTCGTTTTACGAGTGTAGAAGCATCCTTAAATTCTTCTCCTCTCAATAATTTATAATTTGGGTGAAGCTGAAGATAACTTTCTTTAGAACTAAAAACTGTTCCAGCATTTAGAACAGGATAATAACTATCTTGTGGAGAACCAACTATTAATTCTACATTCACATGAGTAGTCTTAGTCTCACTATTAAAATAATGCAAAATTATCGGATTAAGTCCTCGTTTTTCAGTTTTCAAATAATTTAGTACAGCCGCAGTTGCGCATGTTCCAGATTCACAGTTTCTAGCAATTCGTTCTGTTTGTTGAGCCAAGTCTAATAAAAGATCTGCATCTTGTTGATCATAAAAAGGACGAAGTTTTTGAATCCTGACTGCAATCTTAATATTATCCATAATAATTTTAGAATTGCCACCTAAATCAGCCACAACATCTACCACGTTCACAGGAGCACCAAAAGAATCAGATATTCCTTGACCAACTGCTCTAATAAACCCTGATCCCTTAATCAGAGCAGACATCCCACCAGTCACACCTACAGAGATAGGATCTTCTAATACTGATACCGTCATTGCATTTCCAGCAGATCCTAAATTAACAGTATCTCCTGCATTTGTTTCACCATAAGTTTCATAACCATTTGGTCCTTCTTCAACCCAATTTCTATAAACATAATCCGGATTATTTCTATCTATAGCCATCTGTTCAAGACCACCCCACGGAGCCATTCCACTAGGGTCAACAAAGTTCACAGGATTATTTCCAACATACTGATAAACAGGTTCCGTAGGAACTGGGTCTATAGAAGTAAACCTTCCGATCTT
>PNOQ01000001.1 GCA_013824915.1 Nanoarchaeum sp.
TATTCGATTCAAAATCCGAACCTAATCTATCTTGATATTCATAATTAATATTATCATTATTTTTTGTAGCAATTAACTTAGAACCAGCATAATAATAAGTAGTTTCACCAATATTTTTTTCAGATTCAAAAGTTTCAATAATATTAACTTCCTTAGCAAAACAAATAGGTAAAACTAATAGAATTAACACTATCACAAATCCTCTTTTTAACATAGAAATAAAAAAGAAATTATCTATATAAATTTAATTATTTCAAATGCAACTCAATAACGTCGCCTTCTTTCAACAAATGATTAAGACCAACACGTTGACCTTCAAACTTAGCACTCAGCCCCCATACTCGAGCATAGTCAAATCTTCTAACAAAATCTTTATGCACACTCAAAGCAAGTTTTCTAACATTAGAACCCTTGTTTAATGCAATAGGAGGAAAATCTTTATTTTTTCCTGGGCTTTTAGTGTAAACATATACT